>DAOVAK010000075.1 GCA_030671095.1 Deltaproteobacteria bacterium
AGAAACAAAGAATGTATCAGTAATGTGTTTCCATGATGAACTGTGCCGGGTCTTCAATGCCTTGATGACCGCATTGAGCCTGCTCAGGGAAGGGGCAAAGGTAACCATATTTTTTGGCTCTCGGGGTGTAAATGCTGTCCATAATGAAAAGGTAAATGAGTTGACATGCATGCCTGATGCGCCAAAAGAGGTTAGCGATGCAGTCATGAAACGAATGGAGGAGATGGATCTGCCAACCGTAGAAGATCTTTTTGTGATGTTGACATCTGAAGGGGCTACTGTTTTTGCCTGCCCGCTAAATATGCCATTATTTGAGATGGAATCTAATGACTTAGTGGATGGGGTAAAGGTTGGTGATCCCGCCACATACTATAAAGATGTTGTCCTCCAGGCTGACATGAACCTCTCTTTTTAGTGTGAAATCGGACTGACCAGTTCCTGCTAAGGATGGCTGAGCTCAGAAAAGAGTAAGGTACGTAGTCAGTTGTCAGTGGTCAGTCGCTTTTGAGAAAACAAAGGGCACGGCAACAATTGATTCTTTCAATTTACAAGTGTCAATCGCCTGCCCCGTGAAACGCGCCGTAAGCGCCTGTTTCACTGGGGTCAATCATCAATGCAGGAGGTGGGGGAAATATGCTGAAAGTGAGATTTTTCATGAACGAACCCAGAGGAAACCCGTGAAAACACTTTGAAAAGATTATGCCCAGGTTGGGCGAAACGTATGACATTGAGATGGAGATCATATCCAAGCCTAAGGCGGAATACGTTACTGACGAATATTTTGAACTGGACCTACCCGGGGCTCCTGCGGTTATGGTTGGGGAGAAAATCGTGGTCGAGGGTTCCGACATTTCTGATGAAGATTTGGAAGCATCCATCTGCAATCACCTAGGTCTTCCCCCACCCGAGCCGAAAAAGAAGGGAATCTTTGGTCGGTTACTGAGCAGGTGATCTCCCAAGTTGGGTTCACATCTTAAATATTAAATATTCTGGTCCAAAACTTAATCTCTGAGATGTAACCCCAAACCCCTGGGCAAAAAATTATGGGCAGGAGTGAATGGCCTACATCCGTTCCAGACCGGTAATTACGCCATGACAACGGCACGCAGTGCTCACAAGGAGTTGACCTCTGGCTTTCTCCACTTTGTCAAACAGCGCGAATAGACGCTTAGGGCGATAACCCCCGATGCCAGCTCCCAACTGGTGGCTCCGAATGGCCAAAGCTTCAAAGGGAGGTAACTGTAGGTTACCGAGGATCTCAAACATGTTACGCTTTCTTGGCTCTCCGGTAACCGTACAAAAGTCCCGGGGCTCAGCACAATCATCCGGACACCTGAAATCGGCGTGACTAACATACATGTTCCCGTCGGATCCACGAATAGGATTAGGGAGAAGAGGCTCTATCTCAGAGGGTAAGGTAACGCGACGAAGTCGCTCTGGGCCCATACGAAGGAGAAACCACTCAGCAGCCAGGTGGACAGGCAATGCGGGAATGATCCAATCTGGTGAATCGTCAGGGTGAAGATGTTCTTCGAGGTACGCCACCCCATCCGCCTGCGCCATAATAAGATTCGGGCCCTTACACCGCGACAGGTTCTCTTTGACCGGATCTACAAGGAGGAAACGTCTCTCTTTTCCGCTTTTCGACAACCTATCGAATGCAAGGAATCCGAATTGTCCAACACCTATGATCCAGATCTCTTCCACAATATTTAATTTCATAGCACATCGCGGTGTTCGCTTCCACCTTAATTCCCAGGCTCCTACTGTGCCCGTCCTCCGTAGCCCCGCAAACGGGATCTCCGCCCGAGGCGGACAAGTCCGCTTCGCTCCGACAGGCTACTGCGGAGGATGGAGAGGATGGAGAGGACGGGCGGGCGAGGCAGCCAGGTCGTCCCGCTGAGAGCGGGGCTGCAGGGTGCTTCAATGGGACGAGGAACAGATTGTGAGCGCCTGTCTATACAGATGTGGAAAAGGTGGCGAGGCGGTGAATGCTGGCTGAGCGGAATATCAGCCTACTTTTTTTGCGGGGTATGTCCCGAAAACGTATGCCTCATGCTCGGTTGGGTCTTCCAGATATTGCTGCAACTTGGCCTCGTTAGCTTTTCTTCCCGGGTCCTCTTTCCAGTTAAGCCAGTTCTCTATACTCTGCCAAGTGCTGATCACGATAATTTTTTGCGGATCGTCAATGTTGATCAGGCTCTCCCCGGTGATATAGCCTGTCTGCAACATGGCCTCGGCGCGGAATTTGTTGAGCAACGCAAAAACCTCTTTGGCTTTGCCCTCTTTGAATCGTCTCTTGATCAAGACTTTGACCGCCATGATGAACTCCTTTTCTATCAATTGCTCGATAGGGGTGACAGGGGATGCAGGATGCTGATTTTATAATCATAGACGCGTCGGCTTGCGCCAGGTATTCCCTAAGTCCTTCGATTCATAAGTTCGATGACGAACTTATTCACTCAGGACTTAGTGCTGAGTGAGCAGAAAGTTTCGTCACGCTCTTAAGAATACGTCACCGTATTTGCGAACCGAAGCACTAAGGCAAATTCTCTTCTATCTTTTCTTTAATTTCCTCAACAGAAAGGACTTTGCCCACTGAAGCCACCTTACCCTCAACGACGAGGCCCGGTGTCATAAACACCCCCATTTTAGTAAGGTAATTCACGTCCTTTACCTTCTCAACCTCAATATTGACTGATGAATCAATGTCCGAGACAGCAGCGACGGTGTTATCATAAAGGGCCTCACAACGTTTGCATCCTGGACCCAAAATCTCAACTTTCATCTCTTAACCTCCTTGCTTCATCTCGCCTTCGCCAGGATGCCCCGCTGCCCCGCACCGCAAGCGGCATCTTCGACAAGCGGGATCTCCGCTTTGCTCCGAGAAGCACGGGGAGGAATGGCGAGAGGCGACCGCGGCGTAGCCCGCAGGGCGCCCGTCCTCCGCAGTAGCCCTGCTACGGAGGATGGAAAGCCGGGTGGCTTCGGCGTAGTTCCGCTTGGCTTTGCCACAGATGCCCCGCCCTGTGGGCGGGGAGCTTCACTTATTCTAGAACTCTATGCCCTTCCTCGCCTTAATCCCTGCCTTGAAAGGGTGCTTGATCTCCCTCATCTCAATCACGGTTGATGCGCCTTCCATCACCTCCAGGTGAGCATTTCGACCGCTCAGGATAAGATGAAGCTTCTCGGGCTTTAAGAAAAGCATCTCCCGAACCCTTTCCGCACTGACTAGTCCGTAATATGTTGCGATGTTTATTTCGTCCATGACGATAAGTCCATACTGGAGCGAAAAGATTTCTCTGAGGCACTCTTCCCATGCCCGTTTAGCTGTCCCTAAGTGTTTCTTACTGGGAACTGCGGCGTGCGTATCCAGGAAGCCTTCACCCATGGTCTTAATTTCCATGTGGGGTAGTCTTTCAATGGCCTTTACCTCCCCATAGGCCCTGGGAGATTTGATGAACTGGAGAATGGTGGATCGCGTACCCAGAGAGGACATAATCATCGCTTTCCCTAAACAATAGGTGGTCTTGCCCTTGCCATTTCCTGTAACGACCTCAGTAGGCGCTATGATGTCGTGTTCGTTCCCCTTTTTGGGTCTCTCTTTTGCTGCATGGCAGACCATTTCCGTAACCAGATCGGCCCTTTCTATGATCTCATCATTCGCCCCTGGGCCTGTGAGGACCAATTCCACATTATCGGGTTTTTCTCTCATCAACGCCACCACATCATCAAAGGAGATTATGCCTTGGCTGCAGATCTCGTTGATCCCATTTAGTACGACGATGTCAAATTCTCCGCCTTGAAGGGCCTCTTGAGACCTTTTGAAGGATTGCCTCATTTCATTAATTGCTGCCTTATTCCATTTGCCGTTGGGGGGAGAACCTTCCGTCTCTACATGTTCAATCACCAGATAGGGTTGAAGAAGACTGGAAGCCATGTCAGCAGCATCCATCCACTCATGGGGCAGAAAACATGTCATATGGGTGCGCAGGTGATGGCCTGCTGCGCGGAGACTCAGTCCCATTGGGGCGAAATTGGTCTTCTTACCGTGGCCGGTATAGACCTGTATCAAGCCTTTCTTTAACATGCGATGCTTCTAGAAGGGATTTAAGAATATCTTGAGGTTATATTATCATATGCATTGACGCAACGGAAAAGTTGGGTGAGAGACGGGAAGAAAGGCAAAGCGCCGCAGGACCACATGATGGAAGAAATGTTAGGACTCCCATCCAGCCTTTCATGGCTTGAACTTGATCAGCACTCCCTTTGGAAGGGCCATATTCATCGCTACTTCAGCAGCCTTCAATATGGCAATAGGAATGGGACAGGAAGGGTGACAGCCCGCCCCCTGCGCAGCGAGAAAAACCGGGTTCCGGGTTACCGGGGCAAAAAGATCTTTCATGCTCATCTTTTCCAAAAGGCTGGATAGACGCTGGGCCTGCTCGCACTCCGCCTTAATCTTAACAGAGACGGTGTGTCGCCCCGTTCTGCGCGCTTCTACGTCACAGGAAAAGCCACAGATCCCGGGCTCGGCCGTCACCCGGACAATATCTTTCTTAGACTTAGATTCAGCCTCCACATCACCCCGGTCGTTAGGAATCCATAACTTTCGAATGAAGATGGAATATTTTAAGAAACAGTTTTTGAGCCTTCAATCTTCAGTCGTCAATCTCCAATCGCCAATCCTCTAACCCCTATTTTTGATGAAGGATTTCATCGGGTACAAGGCCTTTCAGGTGGGGAAACTCATCCTTCATATGGGGTATCTGCATGGCCCCCATGAACTCGTTTTGGAAGTCCTTTTCAACGGTCAGTTCAATATATTCCACATTACGGGAAACCCAATTGGCCTCATCACGTTTTCTACGGTTCAAGAGTGCAGACCGGCATCCATCTCCAGCCGCATTGCCTACTGAAAGAATCCTTTCAACTTCACAGTCTGGAAAGAGCCCCATGATCAGGGCCTTTTCCCTGTCCACATGGGTACCAAATGCGCCGGCAATCTTTATCTTGTCCACTTTGTCCATACCCATACGTCGCATCATGAGTTTACAGCCCGCATGAAGTGCTCCCTTGGCTAGCTGAATCTGACGCACGTCTCGCTGCGTAATAACCACATCCTTCTCGATACTCGTCTCTTCAGCCCAGGCAAGGACAAATTCTGCTTGGCCGTTGTCAGGGTTCTTCCGGAACCGTTTGGATTTCTCATCGGGGTTGAATCTTCCGCTCTTCAGAACCACGCCTGCCCGGTAAAGCTCTGCCAGCACGTCCAGAATCCCTGACCCACAGATACCCTTTGTTTTCATCTCCTCCGGTTTGGAGTAGCTCTTCCAGGCATCCCGCCCGATGACCTTATAATCCACCTCACGGGTCTCAGGATCAATGTTGATCCGCTCAATGGCGCCTGGCGCCGCCCGCATACCAAACAGCAATTGGGCACCCTCCAGAGCCGGCCCAGTGGCGCAGGAAGAGGATATCATCTTCTCCTTGTTCCCCAGAACCAGCTCGCCATTGGTTCCAATGTCAATAATAAGCTGGATCTCATCGGTCTTGTAAGGCTCTTCTGCGATCAACACGCCCACGTTATCCGCACCTACAAATCCTGCCTCATTGGGGAGCACGAACACATAGGAACCGGGATTGGCATGAATGCCCAGGTCCCTCGCCTTGATGTCCAGGCTGTGGTGGATCACCGGTGGAAAAGGGGCGAGTCCAACAAATTCCGGGTTCAACTGAAGCAGAATGTGGTGCATAGCCGTGTTGCCCCCGACGGTTATGTCCTCAACGTCCTCCAGGGAGAGACGGAGATAGGTTTTTCCCTCTTCTGGCACCTCCACCCATTCCTCATCCTTTTTCTTCTTTTTTTTGGGTGGATGCGTATTTTTGATGGCTTCGCCGATCAACCAGTTGAGCCCTTCGATAATATCGTCGCTCATCCGCTCTAGGCCATCTTCCGTCGTCATGTGGAAGGTGATGCGGGCCATCACATCTTCGCCATACTTGCACTGGGGGTTCATGAGGGTGACCGTATCCACCACCTCCATGGTGGTGAGATCGCAGAAATACCCGGCTACTGTGGTGGTCCCCACATCGATGGCGATTCCGTAAGCATGTTCGACCCTGCCAGGCCTCACCCGGATGATCTCCTGGTCGTTCCAGATACTGACGGTCACTTTCCAGTCCCCGTTGCGCAGGGCCGTGGGAAGTTTACGCAGAGCGAAAATATCGATCCTTAAATCTTTAAGGCCGTATTCCTTTTCCAGCTGCCTGCATATCCGTTCAAAATCGCCGGTGGGCTCCTCAAAGGCGGGTGGTTCCACTTCCACATAGTAGATCTTCACAGTCGGGTTATGTTCAATTTCGATATCTCGGGCCTTCTTGCTCACCACCTGTTTGCCAGCACGGGATTCCTCGGGAACGAAGATCAGGACATCGCCTTCCACTTTGGCAACACAACCCAACCGAAAGCCCTGTTCCTTGCCTTCGGCATCGATGAATTTTTCCTCTTCCTCCTGCCACGGGCTCACATGAGATTTGCTGGAGCGGATATTGAATTTTTGGAAATGCCCTTCTTCGACCCGGACTTTGCATTTCCCACAAACCCTCTTCTCCCCACACAAGGTCTCGATGTCCACACCGAGCAACCTTGCGGCTTCGATCAAGGAAATTCCTTTTGGTATTTCTCCCCTTCGGCCTGAGGGCTGAAAGATCACCATGGCCCTTTTATCGTCCATTCACCTATCTCCTTCTTCAATATAAGATCGGGGTGCCCAAGAGACCTAAACCCTTCCAACAGCCGGCGAGGCGCCTTTGCCGTATTCCCTGATAGCTTGCACGTAGGCCTCCACATTCTCCTTCTTGACCGCAGGCCAGAGGTCGCAACCAGGCCAGACTGCGTCTACACCGGATTCAATGCACTTCTTAATGACCGGTTCCACCTTGTCGGTCTCCATTTGCACGAGGGTTTGGAAAGGATCAAAGTTGCCCAGAAGGAGCACCGAGTCGCCGAGCTTCTTTCGAGAATCAGCCAGATTATTCTTCTGGTCCACACTTAGCGCATCCGCCCCGCAATCATTCATCATCTCTATGATCATATCCGTGGAGCCACAAATATGGAGGATCTTTGGGGACGCCAGGGCATCGAAAACCCTTTGGAGATTCGGTTGGACAAGATTCTTCCACATTCGCGGCGAGAGCAGGTCTGTTCCGGTTCCCATCTCTCTAATATTCATGTAATCAACCCCAAGGGTCTGATAATGCCTGGCGACTTTTGTCACCAGGTCGGTCATCTTGCCCAGGAAATCCTCAACCTGTTCTTTGAATTTTTTCGTCCCCTTGAGCAGAATATCCAGTTCAATGAGCTGACCCGCCATGGTAAAGGGTCCCAATACCCAACCGCCTATGGCGAATCTCCCATCCGATTGAGATTTCAGAATGCCGAAAGCCTCATCGACCAGGGGCATTCTACCCCCCGAGAGGAAGTCCTCTGGGATCTCCACATCTTCGAGGGTAGGCCATTTGGAAGGAACCGTGGGGTATAGAATCTCCTCTGAATCCTCATAAAGGCTGATTCCCCGTCCCAAGGCCTCGGGCACGGTGCACATGTCATAGGGGATGACTACGGAATCAAAACCGTAAATCTCAGCCGATGTCATGGCCGAACGGGCCATGTTTTCAGCGGACGTATGGACCTGCGGGAAACGGATTCCCATCTGATCAATCGCTTGAACGGTGACCATTCCCATGCCGCTGAAGCAGGGCATCACATCAACAGGTTCTTTTTTGAAAAATTTTGTGATTCTCTCTTTTGGCGTCATGTTGCTCATTTTAAACCCCTCTCTATGAACTTCCTAAAGTATTGATAAACAAAATGCCTCACATCCCCTTTAGTTGCTCTGCAAATTCAGGGAAAAGTTTGTTTAAGGGATGGGTGGCCGTTGCAGGCGGTTTCTTCGTTTCCGCAAAAGCCAGGGTTGCCGCAAAGGCATCAGCCATGGCAATGGCTGGAAAAAGGCGGGGCGAGCCGGCCATGGGCCCTGAAAAGATCATATCATGATACATCGTGGCTGCAAGTCCTTCCAAGGCGGCGTCTGCTCCGGCCCACCCGTTGAATCCCCACATCTCCCGAGCCTCTTTCCACATATAGGATCCATTGGATGGGGCACTGGCACAGGGAAATCCCCATCTTTCTTTGATCATCTTGTTTGCCATTGAACAGAGGGCGGTCGCTGGACCGTTCATTACTGAGGTGTCTACAAAGGTACTTTCAAATTCCGCGCCCGCCTTTTCAATGACATCCAGCAATTTTTGGGTTCCCGTAATCCGGCCTGAAGGCATCTGATCCTCTTGATCAAATGCAACCAACAAAACATGCTTCACACCGATCTCCTTAATCTCTTTAACCTCCTTTTCAATATGCTCTTCCCAGATGGTCAAACTGTTATAGAACATCCTGTCCAGGAGCCCTTTCTCTGCACAGTAACGGGCACCCTCCAGCTTCGGTTTCATGACCCAGGCGTCGATACAGAAGGGCATACTGGTCACGCCAGTGACAAAATCAATGTATCGTTTAAATTCTTCACCCGTATTGGCCACGATGTCCGCCATGCAGGGTACCCCCGTCTCCTGAGACAGCTTATGCGTTGTTGTTAAAAGCGCCTCAGCACGCTTCTCGTTGAAACCCTCTTTTCGTTTCGTCCCCTCAAAGACCCTATCCCCCTTCTGAAAGATTGACGGCACAATCACCGTCGGATACTGACCGGGCTGACCTCCGAATTTAACACCGGCAATCTCGCAGACCTTCTGTTCTTTCTGAAATTGAAACATATAATCTCCTCATATCATGAACCTATGAAATGCTTATTTGACGGCTTCGTAAAAAGTCCAACTGCTGCGTTACGCTTCATCTTTCGTCATTGCGGCGTACTGTAAGTACGCCTCATTCCTCAAGATTCGCAAGCCTTGCATTTGGAGCTTTTTACTTTGCCGTCCCATTTTTGAC
>DAOVAK010000050.1 GCA_030671095.1 Deltaproteobacteria bacterium
TCAGCATTTTCTCCATGGATCTTCTCCTTTCCAGTAATTAGAGCAGATGGGATGGCTCTTTCTCTATGCCAAGTCTTTTCAGCGTCTTGGGAATAGGAATACCGCTTTTGTCCCAGCCGTGGTGCTCGTAGAATTCATCAACCATCTTAACGAACTTCTCACGATCTATAGTCAAACCGATAACATCGGGCGCACCGCGCGTGCACGGTTCATCAAAATAGCGGTGATTTAACATGTCGCCTTTCATGAGATCATCTCTTGCCAATCCCTCCCTGAGGTTGAAGAGTCTCTCCATATTGTTGCACCTCTCAGCAATGGTCCAGATCTCTTCAGGAGTCAATTCCAGTCCCGTATTGTAATAGAGCACCTTGGACCAATCTTCAAAATTGGGAAGGGTTGGCCCGAGAAAGGTGGTGTGATATTTGCAAATCCCGAGACAGTCCACGCCCATGAAACAAGTCTCTTGCCAAAAAACCTGCCAAGGCTTTCCCTCATAATCGGTATGTTCAGAGCTCAACGGCCCATCGTAGGGCACAGGATTGCTGTATATCTTCCTCAGGACTTCCTCGGGCAAATGGTAGAGGTCAATAGCAGGGCGGCTCCTCAAATGATCTGAGCCCCTTGAGGCCGTGGCCACGTTGAGTGCCAGCGCTGGCGTTGCCCGCTCGTCCGAGTTCAGGTTGGACATCCCCTTGACCTGAATGAGATATTCAAAGGAGTCCTTACCAATCTTTTCGGCGGCCAAAATGCCTCCATCAGCCAGTGTATCTCCGAGAAAGCCCTTTCTATAGCAAATGCGTTCGATCATCTCCAGGAGGGCTTCATCATTTCCGAATCTCAGATCAATGCCGTCAGTATCCTTGCTGGTGAGGATTCCCTGTTCATAGAGCTCCATGGCCCAGGAGATAAGACTTCCCGTTTCCAGGCAATCCATGCCAAACTGATTAACCAGATGATTCCCAGTCAGTACGGTCACGGCATTCTTGGTGTCCGGTTGTGCACCAAATGCACATTGCGTGGTGTACTCAGGTCCTTCATCATATGTCCCTGCATAGGGACCGGACGGAATCTTATATTGGGCACGGCAGTGCACCTGACAGGCAAAGCACCCGGTCATGTGATGCTCTCCCATGGTTTCCGTAGCGATCTCATCCAGTCTCTCCGGTTCGATGTCATCCGCATATTCACACTGGTTGTACTGGAAATTCCTGGTCCTTACACCGCCCCAAGAATTGGTCGCTCCCCAGATGAAAGGCGTCCCAAGCGCTCCCATGGTCTGATTTACTTTGGAGCTTGAGATTTGATCAATGAATCGCTTGTTATACTCTAGTGCGTCGACAGGATGGGCAATTTTTATGTCCATCGTTCCTCTGGCAGCTATGGCCTTGAGGTTTTTGGACCCCATCACGCAACCCATGCCCGTTCTACCACCAGCGTTCTTGATACCTGTCATCACATTGGCGAACCTGACCAGGTTCTCACCTGCCGGGCCGATCACCAAACTTTTGATGTCCTCATCTCCCAATTCTTCCCTAATGGCCCATTGCGTATCAGTAACAGACTTACCCCATAGGTTTTCGGCATCTCGTATCTCTATTTCACCGTTGTGGATCCAGAGATAGCACGGCTTTTTCGCCTTGCCCTTGATGACCAGGTGGTGAAAGCCGGCCCAGGCCATTTCGGGAGAAAAAAATCCTCCCATATTGGTGCTGCCGAGTAAATTTGTGAGCGGAGATTTTGCCATAACGTGGGTTCTGGATGTGGCAGAAGCGCAGGTCCCGCATAGGATACCGCCGCTCACCATGAGCGCATTTCCAGCGCCGAGCGGGTTACAACCTTTCTTCGTATGGTTATAAAGTAAATATGCATCCAGCCCTCTTCCGCCGAGGAATTTCTTTCGAACCTCAAGCGGAATAGGCCTCGTTTCAATCTTACCCGTGGAAAGATCGATGTAAGCTACCTTCCTATCTAATGCCATTTTTTTATTCCCCTTTCTTTACTGCTTTTTTTCCGCCGCCTTTTTGGCCGCAGTCTCTTGGGCGATTCTTTTGTTCACATCCCACACGGGTCCCCGTATGCGAGGAAAATCAGGGCGAATCCAAGATACACGGAACTCAAGACCGCATTCGGGGCACTTGCACTGCTTAGCCCCTGGCTCTACGGTAATTCTTCCCATACAAGTTGGATTATGGCACCTGAATTTGCCATAGGTCCTGGTCTTCCTGAGACTCTCGGCCCCTGACAGCTTCTCTTTGTCGATTGCCATAATGGTTTCTCCTTTCTATTTCTGGCAGAAATATTAAAAGTGAGCTTAAAGGCAGACAAGCGATTAAGAAACCGCTTGGCCTGCTTCCATATATATCTTCAGCGACCAAACGCTTAATTGACGCATTATCCCTTGTGCCCAGAGCTCACCTTGTACACGATGTCCACATAACTGTTTTTCTTACACCTTTCACACACGGACAGAAGCTCACCTATCTTTTCAGCACTCTCGCCTTTTTGCAGGTGTTCAAATTCCTTTTTGGGCATGATGTACCTGCCACATACAGGACAAAAAAGGGCATGCTCGTCATATCCACGTTGCAGTAGAAGTTCCCTTAGCTCCATCATAAAGCCCTGGAAATTGATCCCGCACGGGCAAAAGAAAGTGCATTCCTTACAGGCCAGGCAATACCACAAGGCTTCATCATCGATCTTCTCAGGGTCAAGGGATAGTCGCTCTACGACGCCTCTAGGGGAACGGTCGTAGACGTATTCCCCATAGAAGTCCAGCATGGGGCAGACAGCAGAACATTTACCGCACTCTAAACAAAAATAGAGGTTGTTTTCACGGATAAGCTGCTCAATTTCTGTTTTCAGTTCAATTTCTCCTGCTTGCCATGGAGTCTCTAAGCTACGGTTAGTTCATGACTTTCTGCCGTGGTATTAACCATGGCCAATATCTCTTCATCAGTAAATCCCTTTAGCTGAATAGCGCCACTGAGACAAGAGGCCACGCATAAGCCGCATCCCTTACACTCGGCAGGGTTGGCCAGGGCTACTTTCCTGCTTTCTCCCATCGTATCCTTCCAATCGGTCCAATCTATGGCTCCGAAAGGACAGATGTCCACACACCTCCCGCAGTTAGAGCACTTCAACGGGTCCACCTCAGCGGTAAATGCCTCGCTGACCACCTGTCCCTGGGCCATTGGGACCGCTGCCTTGGCTGCAGCAGCATAGCCCTGCGCAACACACTCAGATATCTCTGTGGGATAACGTGCACATCCAGCAATAAACAGACCGTCAGATGGAAACTCAACCGGTCTGAGCTTCTGATGGGCCTCCAGAAAATATCCTTCACTTCCAATGGGTATTCTCATGATCTTGGAAAGCTGCTCGTTGTCCTCTCTGGGTACAAGGGGTGTATTCAAAAGCACGAGATCCACGTCGATTACAATGGTCTTTCCGATGAGCTCATGGTAGACTTCAACCTTCTGGGCCAAATTATCGGAACCCATAATTTCAGGAGGCCGATCCACATTATACCGGACGAATCTAATTCCCATCTGGAGTGTTCTTCTGTAATAGTCCTCAAAGACTTTTCCGCCGGCCATAATATCCCTTTGCATAATACTTATCTCAGCCTGCGGATTCGCCTCCTTTATCAAGATGGCATTCTTCATGCCTGTGATACAGCAAAACCGCCCGCAATATGTCCTTTCCTCTACCCTTGCGCCAACGCAGTTTATCATGACAACCCGGTTCAAGTCAGCGTAATTTGACTTAATCTTCTGCTCGAACTCAAGCTGGGTCATCACATTATGAAACTGACCATACCCAAAGAGCCCTGCCGGCTTAAGTTCCTCTGCGCCGACGGCCACAATTATCGTGCCCACCTTCAACTCATGGGTTTTACCCTTTTTCTTAATCACTGCCTCAAAGTTCCCGAGAAAACCATTCACACCGGTCAGTTCCACGCCAAGATGGACCTTTATCCTTTCGTGATTTGAGACAGCATTGATTAAGGGGTCCAGGAGGTCTGCAGAGGGCTCATTCGTGGGAAAGACCCTGTTTATTTCTCTCAAAAGCCCACCCAGCCTATCTTCCTTCTCGATTAATTCAACCTGATAGCCCTGGTTGGCGAGAGTCAAGGCAGCTGAGAGACCGGAAATTCCACCTCCGATGACTAAAGATGCCTTTATAACAGCTGTGGACAAATCCTCTTGAGGCTTTAAAAGACTAACCTTGGCCACCCCCATGCGGACCAGGTCCTTCGCCTTTAATGTGGAGTCTTCATGCCTATTCATGTGGACCCAGGAGCAATGCTCCCTGATGTTAACAAACTCAAAGAGGTATTTATTCAGGCCGGCTAGCTCACAGTTTCTTTTAAAAAGCGGTTCATGCGTGCGCGGCGTACAAGAGGCGACCACCACCCGATTTAGATGATGTTTCTTTATCATGCTCCGGATGGAAGAGAGGCCATCCTCAGAGCAGGTATAGAGATTCCCTTCGGCATAAACAACATTGGGTAGGGTCCATGCATACTCCACGACCTTAGGGACATCAACGATACCGCCGATGTTTGTTCCACAGTGGCAAATAAAAACACCTACTGTAATTGGCATATGGGCGTCTTTCTTTAAGAACCATGTGCAAGGACTTCGGCCGCCTTGGACGCTGCCGCCGATGCCCTAATAACAGAATCGGGTACGTCCATGGGAGATTGGCAAAAGCCACATCCAAAGATTCCTTCTCTGGTGGTACCGAACGGATTGATGAGTTCCTGGGGTGTGGAGATAAAACCGAACTCATCCAATTCAATACCTAGATTTTCTGCGATTGAGAGATTGCTCCCGCTCGGTACAAGGGCCTGGCATAGGATGACCATATCAAATTCTCTGGCTTTGAATTCCCTATTGATCGTATCCTCATAATGAATGACCGAATTTTTATTGTCCTCAATCTCGGTCACCCGGCCCGGCCTCGCACGTACGTATTCCACAGCGTACTGACTTTTGGCCCTTCGAACATACTCCTGGAAACCTTTTCCGGCTGCCCTCATATCCATATAAAATATGGTTGATGTGAGTTCTGGATAGTGCTCACGGGCCAGAATGGCCTCTTTTGTGGCGTGCATACAGCAGACGGCGGAACAATACCTTTTGTGCCGGATATCCCTTGATCCCACACATTGAATGAAGGCCAATCTCTTGGGTTCCTTATCGTCGGAGGGGCGCTTTAGATGTCCGCCGGTGGGGCCGGAAGCGCATATCATTCTTTCAAACTGCATGGCAGTAATGACATTCTTGATCCTTCCCCAACCGTATTCCGTTAAGGGAGCCACGTCATAAAGATCAAATCCGGTCGCCAGAACGACAGCACCTATATTGAGGGCTAAAACCTTATCTTTCTGTCCGTAATTGATGGCCTTGGCCTTACATATCTTTTCACAGACACCGCACTTCTTTCCTTGCATCGTCCGGCAATAATCCGGATCTATGACATACGTGGAGGGGACGGCCTGGGGAAAATACTTATAAATTGCCTTTCTTTTTGCCAGGCCGGGATTGAACTCATCGTCCGCCTTTGTGGGACACTTCTCAGCGCAGTCCCCACAACCGACGCATTTGTCCTCTTCTACAAAACGGGCCTTCTTTATGACCTTAGCCTTAAATCTCCCCGCTTTGCCTGTAAGTTCTGCCAGTTCAGAATAGGTCAGGAGTTCGATATTATCATGGTTGGCGCATTCGATCATCTTTGGGGCCAAGATACACATTGAACAGTCATTGGTGGGAAAGGTCTTGTCCAGTTGGGCCATTCGTCCCCCTATGCTCGGTTTCTTCTCAACAAGATAGACCTTAATGCCCATATTGGCCAGGTCTATGGAGGCCTGAATGCCTGCAATACCACCACCTATGACGAGCGCTGCTTTCTGGCTCAACGCAACTAACCCCTATAATGCCCAGGATGAGATCCATCCGAGGACTCGGCCCTGCCTTCTCGGCCTCGGTTCCAAAGTTCATTATTATGAACAGTAAATTGAGCGAATGATAACAGGTTTCTGCCTTTTGTCAAGGGGAAAAGCCTGCCCCCTCAGTTCTCTAGCATGCGGCTACTGAGTAAATAGATTCGGAATAAATAGTTATTGACAGGCGATAGTAAAGGATGTAGAGTGCCTGAAATCGTTCAGTATGCCGAACAATGTCTGAAAAGTATCAAGCTCCTTCCGTAAAAAAGGCCTTTCAAATCCTGAAGCTCATCTCCGACACCGATGGGGGACTGGGCATCAGTGACCTGGCAAAGCGCCTTGAAATCGGCAAAAGCACCGTCCACGGAATAACCTCGGCCCTAGAGGAGCTGGGGACCATCATACGAGACCCGACGACAAAGCGGTATATATTGGGCCTCACACTCCTTGAACTGGGGAGGTCCGCCTACTCCCAGATCGACCTAAAAGACTTGGTAAGACCCGTCATGGAAGATTTGATGGAAGAGACGCAGGAATCGGTCTTTGTGGGCGTCCTGAACGGAGAACGCGTCACCATAATTGATATCGTCGAATCCAAGCAAGACCTCAAGATGACTTCCACCAGGGGGACCACCATTCCGCTACTCGCCGGAGCCGTAGGAAAAGTCTTCTTGGCGACTATGAGTGATGAAAAGGCCAGGGAAATCATTCGGAAAAAGGGACTTTCCCGTTTTACAGAGCATTCGATCACAGATCCGGAGGCGTATCTTCAGGCGGCAAGAATTGCGCGGGAAAAAGGATATGCTACTGATTATGAAGAGTACATCCTTGGCGTCCGGGCAGTGGCCTCACCGATCAGGGCAGATAATCATTTGATATCAGCTATCTGGGTTGTAGGATTCAAGACGAGTCTGAATGACGATAAGATGAAGGCCGTCATAGAGGCGATTAAGGAATCGGCAGAGAAAATCAGTCATGGCTTAGAAAAACAATATATGCTATGACGCCTCTGAAAATGCAAAAAAAGCAGATTGCGATTCTAAATGAGGAGATAAGATGAACGACTGGGAACCAAAGATTACGACTTTTCTCTGTTACTGGTGCAGTTATGGTGCAGCAGACCTGGCCGGTGTGAGCCGTCTTCAATACCCCCCCAATTTGAGGATTATCAGGGTTCCTTGCTCTGCCCGGGTAAGCCCTAAATTTATACTGGCCGCTTTCCGTCAGGGATCGGACGGTGTGTGGGTCTCAGGGTGACATCCAGGGGATTGCCATTACCTGGAGGGTAATTACTATGCGCGGAGGAAATTCGCCTTACTAAAAGGGCTTTTGGAACATATCGGCATCGAACCGGGCAGGCTCCATTTCTCCTGGATATCTTCCGCCGAGGCTACAAAATTTGTTGAAGTGGCACAAACCATAACAGAGGAAGTGAAAACGCTGGGCCCAGCGAGATACCTTATCAAGAAAAGAGCCAAGGTGGCGTAATGCTAGAATACAGTGAAAAGATCAGAGGAATCGCTAAAAAGCTTCTTGAAAAAGGTGCTGTAGACGTCTTTATCGGGTACAAGAAAGGCACGGTGCCGATGATGAATGCCCCTGTTCTCATCAGAAATCCGGAAGAGGCAAATCTTCTTCACTGGGATAGTCACTGCGGTCTAAACCTCTGCAATTACATCACAAAGAGAACGGATAGAATTGGTATTGTGGCGAATGGCTGCAATTCCCGAAATATTGTCACCCATATCATAGAAAATCAGATAAGACGCGAACAGCTCTATATCGTTGGGATCCCTTGCACCGGCATGATCAATCACAGGGCCGTGGAAAGGGCTGTGGGTTTGAGGGAAATATTGGAGGTACGGGAAAAGGGCGGCCGATTCACCGTCAGAGGCAGGGATTTTGAAGAAACCCTTGACAAGCAGGAGTTTCTTCAGACCAACTGCAGCATCTGTACCCATCGAAATCCTGTGGAATACGATGAAATGGTGGCAGAACCCGTTGAAGAGCAGAAAACCGTCGCTGCATACAAGGATGTGGAAAAGACTGAGAAAATGAGTAGCGAGAAGAAGTGGGGATTTTTCACGCGGACCATTTCCAGCTGTATCCGGTGCTATGCTTGTAGAGAGGCCTGCCCTTTGTGTTACTGTCCCACTTGCTTTGTGGACGAATCAAGGCCGCAATGGGTGGGAAAGAGCATTGATCCCACAGATACAATGACATTCCACATTCTGCGGGCTTACCATTGTGCCGGGCGATGCACCGACTGCGGCGCCTGTGAGAGGGCTTGCCCGGTGGGTATTCCGGTAAGGCAGTTTACCAAGAAGCTGAACAAGGACGCGCAGGCGTTCTTTTCCTGGGAGGCGGGGCTCAATCTGGATCAGAGACCGCCTCTGGACGTATACAAACCAGATGATTACGACGCGTTCATTCGATAAATGAGGCCAGTGTGAAGCGTTTAGAAGACCACGGCGATGCTCTGTGGAATTTTTTTCAGATATCGTCTTTCAGGAACAGGCCATCACTGAATACGATATGAATATATGATACAGCACAGTAGTATAGCGTCTCGCAAATGAGTTGAATATATGAAGTCCACCCCCACCCCGCCCTCCCCCTCGAGGGGGAGGGTTAGGGTGGGGGTGAGGCCAACGAGTTATGAAACTTATTTCTGAGACATAACACTAGCACAAAGATGAACCACAGCAAACGCGAGAATAAGAAACGGGTAATACTTTAGGCGTTTGAAACCCCCTGGTCTAAGCGGCATTCTCTGCAGGGGCCAAAAAATTTGCCCAGTGCCCTTAAGTATGGCGCACAAAGCAAGGTAGCTCTGAGGCCTTGTTCTGTCACCATAGAACTTGGCCCGGTCTCTGTTTGGACGGCCTGTGTGCGCAGGCGTCAGGGCAAGGGAGGCCCCCTGGAGGAAACCATGCAGATGAGGCGCGGTTTTTGGCGCCTCCAGAGAACCCCGCTCAGCCCGCCAAGAGTTCTTGCACGGCTGTTTCAAAAGGCTAAAATGTTACAGAGACGGAAATTTTATGCTGAATACCCTATTCACCCGGGAAGAATGGACGAAGGCTTTAGAAGGCCTGCGAGAAGCTTATAAGGTATTTGTTCCGGTCAAGGACGGGGATTTTCACTCTTTCAGGTCCATAGAAGAGGGGAAGAAGCCTGACTTCACATTCCGGAACACGCGCCTTTCCCCCAAGTCCCTCGTTTACCCCCAATCGGAGCGTATGTTTGAATACGCTCTTGAGAAGAAAAGCCCTGAGGCCGAGATCCTGAAAGAGGCGTCAAAAGAATATTTACCCCAGGCGATAGTGGGAATAAGGCCCTGCGATGCGCACGCCTTTCAGATCGTCAGAGTCAATTTTGATAACCGTGAATACAGAGATCCGTGGTGGGTTCAGCGTTTTGAGGCGACCACTCTGGTGGGACTTGGCTGCAACGACCCCTGTTCCACATGCTTTTGTACATCAGTCGGAGGAGGTCCCTTTGACGGGGAAGGGCTGGATGTGCTCTTATTCGACCTGGGAGATTCTTTTTTGGCCCGGGCCCTGACCGAAAAAGGGGAAACACTTTTAGAAAAGACAGGACAGAAATCTCCGGCCAATGAATCTGCTCTGGAACAGGCTGAAGAACTGGCCGCAGCCGCTGCGGAAAAAATAACATCTGAGGTTCCTACAGACAGGTTGCGTGCAAAGGCGGTAAAGCAAGTCTTTGAGGCCCCATTCTGGGAAGAGACGGCCTTTGCGTGCATCAATTGCGGCACCTGCACCTACCTTTGCCCCACATGTTGGTGCTTTGATATCCAGGATGAGGTGTTGGGTAAGGCCGGAGATCGCATCAGGAACTGGGATTCCTGCATGTTTCCCCTTTTCACTCTTCACGCCTCCGGTCATAATCCGAGAGAGAGAAAGCTCCAGCGTGTGCGTCAGCGGTTTATGCACAAACTGAAGTATTACGTGGACAAGTACAACAACGGCGTTCAATGCTCGGGATGCGGTCGTTGCGTCCAGCATTGTCCCGTGAACATAGATATCAGACAGGTTTTCGAATTAATGAACAACTGTTGATCAAGTTAGGGGCTTCGCCCCAATTGGAATGTTGGAATACTGGAGTGTTGGAATATTGCGTTTTGGAAAATTGGGATGTTGGTTCACTGGAGAAATCCCTCTTGACATGCGAGGGAGAATATCAAGAAATGGAAATTCTCCTTTTAAATCAACATTCCATTATTCCATGTAAGAGGCAGGAACTGATGCCTTAAAAAAACACCTTTATTCTCAATAAGTTGTAGAATTTCCGAGACGTCAAATTAAAGATGATGAACTCGTAAAAAGTCAAAAATGGGACGGCAAAGTAAAAAGCTCCAAATGCAAGGCTTGCGAATCTTGAGGAATGAGGCGTACTTACAGTACGCCGCAATGACGAAAGATGAAGCGTAACGCAGCAGTTGGACTTT
>DAOVAK010000339.1 GCA_030671095.1 Deltaproteobacteria bacterium
CGAACTGATGGGGATAGAACAATCCCTTGTAGTCAAAACTGACACAGGGCTGGTTGTGATCGCAGGGTGTTCCCATCCGGGCGTAGGCCGCATCCTGGAGGCTGCTTCGTCTTATGGCAAGGTCTCCACACTCATCGGGGGCCTGCACGGGTTCCGTGAATTTGATCTTCTCAAAGACTTGCACTCGGTCTGCGCGTGCCATTGCACCCAGTACCAGTCAGAGATAAAGAGGCTTTATCCTGAGAAATGGTTGGATGGGGGCGCAGGCAAAGTCATAGCTATATAAAATCGTGAGGTGATCATGGCCCGATGACCTATCGCTGCATCAGCAAATTGATGATGATTCTTGGCCTGATGACGGTCGTTTTCGCCTTTTGGGGCACGATTCGTTACACCATTCCCTTCAACGCCCAAACCTATCCGTTAGCCTGGTACGGTCTGATTATGTTTCTCGACCGCCACCTGTGGTTGCGCTGGAACGAAGGCCTGATCCTGAAAAGGCCGCGAGAATTTGCCGTCCTGCTCTTCTGGTCTGCAATATTTTGGTTCTTTTTCGAACTCTGGAATCTCCGTCTGCAAGACTGGTATTTTGTTGGTGTCCCGCCCGATGGACTCTGGCCTCACGTGGAGGCCTATCTCGATTTTGCAACAGTGCTCCCCGGTATGTTTCTGGTTTACCGGCTCCTTTGCCACCTGAAGATACCCAGCCACGTGAAAACCAAGTTTGCCCTTAAGGGCTGGACACATAAGGCTTCCCTCGTGGTTGGAATTGTAATGCTGATATTGCCCCTCGTTTTTCCGGACTATTTTTTCCCCTTGGTGTGGGGCGCTTTTGCTTTCTTGCTCGAACCTCTATGTGCAAAATTTGGCGCTCGTTCCTTACTCATGGATGGGAAAAAAGGCGAATGGACCACCTTTGTTCGTTTGCTCCTTGCCGGGATTATTTGTGGCGGCTACTGGGAGTTGAGTAATTTCTGGTCCTTGGAAAAATGGATTTACACGGTCCCGTTTTTCTCTGAAGGCAAATTCTTCGAGATGCCCTACCTGGGATTTATCGGCTTTCCACCGTTCTGTGTACAGTGCTTCGTGATGACAAACGCCCTCTATCTTCTCAGGGGCGGTCTCCACTGGGACCCAGAGGCACCCCGGCCTTATTTTTTGGATGGCGACACTGAATGCCGAAAGAGATTCCGGACAATGCACAAGGCAATCTACTCATTGATAATCGTTCTCGCTCTTTTTTTGAGCGAATGGTCTTATGCCAAAATGAAAATCCACACAATTGACAGTCGCTCAGAACCCCTCAAGCAAATCCTTCAAGACATCAGCCCGAGTGACGCAACGACACTCCGCAAAAAGGGATGGCGCTATCCAGAACAGGTCCTGCACAACTGGAAGGATGCAAAAATGCTGATCGGGATGCCGTTTCGCCACAGAATCCGCCAGAGGCTTGAACTTGTGGGCCTACTTAACATGGGTACAGCCAATGCGCGTCTTCTGGAAAGCATCGGCATCGATTCTCGGGAAAAACTGGGCAGGCATAAGGCGGATGAGCTTTATCCCCGACTGATCAGTGTCAACCAAAGGTTACGTCTGCGCAACAAGCCGCTTCTCAAACGTCGTGTGGTCGCGTGGATCAATGCTGCCGGACGCCAATCCGTGTTCTATTGATCCCAAAAGCGTAATAACCGCTGATACCCCCAAGAAATGGGATGGAAACTACTTAGTGCCCATCCATGAATCGTAAAAACTCAATGGGCACAAGCGTAAGTTTCCAATTCAGAAATGAGCAATTTTCCGCAAGGTCAAGGAAAACAAGGGGTTGCGCGGAGGCGTACCGAGGTACGTCGCACAAGCAACTCCGCAGTTTGACGCCGAGATTGTGGAAAAGGGCCATTTATGGATGGAAACTACTTAACCTTCCAAATGGTGCCTTCCGGCCGATCCTCGATCAGGATATCCATGGCAAAAAGCTCATCCCGGATCCGGTCGGCTGTGGCCCAATCTTTTTGCTGCCGCGCTCGAACCCGCTCAGCAATGAGGCGTTCTACCAAGGATAGGTCAATTCCCTTGCTCAGAAGGAGATCGGCCTTCCTCTGTTCAAAGAATTGGGATGGAGTCTCGGCGAGGATACCGAGCACGCCGCCCATGCGCATTAAGTCACCGCGTGTCGATATAAGCCTGGCTTGATCCTCTTGGCCTAGCTTACCACCAATATCGTCCATTAACCGATTCAGCTGCCGAACCGTTTCAAACACAAGGCCGACGCCACGGGCTGTGTTGAAATCATCGTCCATGGCCCGGCAAAAGCTTTCCCAAAGCGCCCCTGTGCCCTGCTCGTCATCGCCAGGTTCACAGCGGGCGAGGGATACACCAATCCGTTGCAATAATGCATAGATCTTTTCAAGGCCGGCATCGGCTTCGACCATCGCCTGATGTGTGAAATCGACGGGACTACGGTAGTGATTGGAGAGCAGGAAGAGGCGCACTGCCTCGGGGTGGTATTCTTTCAAGATGTCTTTGATCATCAGGAAATTCCCGAGAGACTTGGACATTTTTTCCTGGTTGATGTTGACAAACCCGTTGTGTATCCACACATTCACGAACCGCCCGCCAAAGGCCCCTTCAGATTGAGCGATCTCGTTTTCGTGGTGGGGAAAAATCAGGTCCTTGCCGCCCCCGTGGATATCAAAATGATAGCCCAAAAAGTGGGTGCTCATGGCCGAGCATTCAATGTGCCACCCGGGCCGACCCTTTCCCCATGGGCTGTCCCACACAGGCTCACCCGGTTTGGCCCCCTTCCACAGGACGAAATCAAAAGGATTGCGCTTCCTTTCATCCACGTCCACGCGAGCCCCTGCCTGCATATCCTCAAGCTTACGGCCAGAGAGTTTACCGTAGTCCTTGAAGGTCTCTACTGCAAAAAACACATCGCCTCCAGCCTCGTACGCATGGCCGCGTGAAATAAGGTGCTCGACTACTCCAATAATCTCGCCAATGTGGTCCGTAGCCGCGGGATCTATGGTCGCCCGTTCCACCTTCAGGGCGTCCATGTCCTCATAGAATTCTCTAATATACCTTTCTGAAAGCTCCTGGGTAGAAATCCCAAGTTCCCCGGCCCGTTTGATAATCTTGTCTTCCACATCAGTAAAGTTGCGAACATAGGTGACCTCATAGCCAATCGCCCTAAGATAGCGAATAATCACATCAAAGACCACCACGCAGCGAGCATGGCCAATGTGACAGGCATCATAGACCGTGGGTCCACAAACATAGATCCCAATCTTACCCGGCTCTATCGGCTCGAAGATCTCCTTTTTCTTTTTCAATGTGTTGTAAATCTTCAGCATACTAAAACTCTTTAGTCATTCGTCAGTGGTCTGTGGTCAATCACCAATCCTTCATATTTCTTTTGCCTTTGAGCTTTCAGCCGGCGCTTCTTGCGCCTTGTTTTTCCCGAAGTGTGACCACACACATTGCGGCAATGGCCTCTCCTTTGCCGATAGGGCCCACTCCTTCCATTGTTGTTGCCTTGATGTTCACATCCTCAGTTCCCAGTTCCAGGACTCTGGCAATATTGACCTGCATGGCCGGACAATGCGGCTCAAGCCTGGGGGCTTCGGCCAATATGGTTGCATCCAAATTATTGACACAAAAGCCTTTGTCACAAACCAGTCGAAACGTACGGGCAAGAAGCTCCATGCTCGAAATATCTTTGAAACTGGGCTCAGTATCCGGAAAATGTCGCCCGATATCTCCAAGACCGGCTGCGCCCAACAAGGCATCACACGCCGCATGGAGCAGTGCATCCGCATCAGAATGTCCCAGGAGGCCCTTCTTAAAGGGTATGGTTACACCGCCAAGGACCAGTTTGCGCCCTTGAATCAGCCTGTGTATATCGAAGCCGGAACCCACCCGCATCCGTTACCGTCTCTCTATGTGTTCGTTTCTATTTTACATTCATGTAAGAGTTTAGCTTTTTGAAAAAGGCCAGATTTTACTCACTCCTGTGAGCCATTTTGGGATTCATGAATCGCTCCACTAAATCGCAAAAACTCGGGCTAACGCCCTCAAACAGTTTGCGATTTTGACGTTCCACTCTTCATGAATCTTTTTCCAAAATTGCTCAATATCGTTCGTAAAATGGCCCTTTTTCATACAAGTAAAGTGTTACGAAAATGTTAAACGCGTTCCTCCAAGAATGTCTTATACTTTCATTGCCGGCTGCAATAAAGGCCGGAGCAGCCA
>DAOVAK010000102.1 GCA_030671095.1 Deltaproteobacteria bacterium
AGCCTCAACTCGGCCATGTCCGGACAAGCCACATGAATACGAGTCTGCCCCCCTCCAATTTCTTCAATCATATGGGCATCGGAGGCGATAATAAACGGGAACCTTGCATACTCCCTGAAGCGAGCGCGGGCCTGATGCAGGCTCATACGCTTTGTAATCTCAAGGGCGTCCAGGTTCAGGCCTTCTGGGATGAATCCCAGTTGATTGACAAGGCTGAAGCTATCGCGGTCGATGTGGGCCGCAACAGCAAGCCCTTGGCGGTCGTGTATCTCGGCCACCACTTCTTCTACGGGGAGGGTCGTAGCCCCGATTAGGAGGCGCTTATTGATCCCTTCAACCTCGTCGAATTCATTTGCCACAACTTGGATGCCAAACGAACTCTCGTCGTTCTCGCCGGGTTGGAGATTCTGGTATACAAGCTCTTGCATAGAAAGGGCACCTTCGATCCCATCGAAGAGACCTACAATATGGGCCTCTTCCAATGAGGTCACCTCTATACCCGGGATGACACAGAGGTCCGTTTCGCGGGCTGCTGCAATCACGGCCGGTGTGTTTTCGGCACTGTTATGGTCCGTGATGGCAATAATGGCCAATTTTTTTTCGCAGGCTTCCTGAATGATTTTGCCGGGTGTCATGTCGAGAGTGGCACATGGTGAAAGACAGGTATGAATGTGGAGATCCACAGCCACTGCCTCTAATGCTTGCGCTGTCTTTCTGCCCACGAACGCCCCTCGAATGCCCACGCTTCATACACGTCAGATGCCGGAAACGCCCAGCTCAAAGAGTCGGCCCACCAGCTCAAAGGTTGGGAGCCGGCTGATCATAATGGGCACCTCTTCGGCTTCAGCCTTTTGCAGGGTTTCCTTCTCAGGCTCTCTGCCATTCACCAGAATAATTCCTGAGAGGGCCTTCATTGCCGCAACCGCCACAATGTTTTGGTGAGTCTGGAGCGTCACCCATAGATCGCCTTCGTTGGCATTGGCCATGACGTCGCTCATCAGATCGCTGGCGTAGCCCCGGGTCACCTCCACATCGAGACGATGGGCGCCCGTCTTGACTTCCAACTGTAACTTCTCAACGAGGTCAGTGAGTTTCAAAGATCCCATTTTTTCCTCTTTCTAAGGGCCATCTGTAGCACCTCTGTAGCTTTCGACAATGTCCACGATTTCCTTTGGATCCACCATCCCGTGTGTCACATCGTCGATCACCATAACAGGCGCCAAGCCGCATGCACCAAGACAGCGTACAAGCTCTAGAGAATACTCCCGGTCCTCCGTGGTTTCCCCCACGCTGACCTTAAGGTGCTCTTGCACGTTTTCCAATAGCACAGCAGATCCCTTAACATAACAGGCAGTCCCCAGGCAGATTCGGATCGTATGTCTGCCCCGGGGGACCATGGTGAAGAAAGAGTAAAACGTAACAACGCCGAAAACATCCGAGAACGGGATTCCTAAGCCCTGGGCGATATAATTTTGTACCGAAGCCGGTACGAACCCAAGGATTTCTTGAACCTGCTGAAGTACCGGGATGAGGCCACCCCTCCTGGTCCTGTAGGTGGCAAAGATCTCATCGATCCGGGCCTTGGCGTCGGTTTGCTCTTCTTCTTCCAACAGTTCAACGAACTTCTCTGTGACTTCCTTCGGGTCACTAGGTGGGACACGGGTGCCTTCTCCTGTTCGGGGGAGCACTTCCAGAAGCCCCTCGCACTGTTCAAGGAGCGCGCGGTGATGGTAGTTGAACGAGACCAAAGCACCTCGGCATAAGGGGGGGCGGTCACCGTTAAGGTGAGTCGTACCTGGCGATTCCGGCCCGGGAACGGGCCACTGGAGACCACCCTGGTCAATCCGGTCGTAACGAATGCCGCGCAGATGGGGAACCAGCTTGGAAATTTCATTCTCCCAGATACCCTGGGGGTTCTGCTCCGGCCAATCCTGGCCCAATCGATGGGCGAGCTGCGTGTAGATCCATGTCTCAGGCTTTGCTTCACCTGGAGCGGAAACAGCGTGTCGCATACGGCTGACCCGCCGCTCACAGTTGGTGTAGGTGCCATCACTTTCTGCCCAGGCTGCAGCGGGAAGTACCACGTGGGCGAACTCCGAGGTCTCGTTATCCAGGATATCTTGTACCACGAGGAACTCTGCTGACTTGAGTGTCTCCCTAATGCCAGGAACAGCGGGTGTGGCAAGGGCCAGATTTTCCCCTGCGCAGTAGAGCAGTCGAACCTTTTTCCCAGATCCTTCAGAAGTGTCCCTTAGGTTGCCTATTATCTCGTCAAAAGCCATGCCAGGTTTGTTGCTCAATGTGCATCTCCAGGCCTGTTCAAAGGGCTCTCGGGCTGCATCGTCATCCACTCTTGCATAACCCGGCAGATGGTCGGGTAAGATTCCCATGTCACACGCGCCCTGGGAATTGTTTAGAGGGGATAGGAGGTTTACGCCACCGTACTTGCAGCCCAGGTTACCAAGGACTTCTTGAAGATTTAGAAACGTCTGTGCTGAAGACGCACATCGGGGGCCATAGACGAGCATGGCGGGCTCTTGCGTATCAAGAATGTCCGCGACCAACGTAATGGCATCGGGCTGGAGCCCGGTGGTCTTTGAAACCACAGAAAGTGGGAAATTCTCAGCGATTGTCCTTATTTCATTTGATCCACCGCGGCCCCGCTCAAGGAGTTGTTGGATAATTCCGTTTGCAAGAACCGATTCCGTGCCTTCCTTCAACACCAGGTGAGCTGTGGCGAATCTTTTAATTTTTGTGGGGCGAGAATCTATCACGATCAACTTGCACCCATTATTTGAAGCACGCTTGATGAAAGTGCCGGCTACGGGATTCTCCTCTGTGACGTCGGAACTGATCAATAATATTATCTTCGCCTTTTCCAACTCACCCATGCTGTTATTCAAGCCGCTGGCAGCGTGAGGCGAAGCAAGTTGGTTGCTGCCGATGGCCGCCCTGAAAAGTTTTTGCATCAGGTAGAGGGATTCGTTGGTTGATTTGCCTGAAGCGATGCCAGCAATTGCTTCAGGACCCTCATTTTCCTTTATTGCCGTTATTTTGGCAGCGACAAGATCGAGTGCTTCCTCCCATGAGGCGTCGCGTAGTTTTCCATTCTCTCGAATCAATGGCTTGGTCAAACGCTCCGGGCTCTGGAGGAAATCATAACCGAAGCGACCCTTGACACAGAGTCTGCCGAGATTGGGCAAGGCGTCCTCCACGCCCGTCACTTTCATAATTTTGTTGTCTTTGATATGCAGATCCATTTGGCAGCCCACGCCGCAATAGTGGCAGGTGGTACGGACATGGTGCGCTTCCCACGGACGAATCCTGTAAAGGCTCTTCTTTTCCATAAGCGCGGCCACTGGGCAGGCCTGGATGCACTGGCCGCAGAACACGCACTCAGAACGCTCTAAAGTGCCATCGCCCATGGCAACGATTTTGGCCATTACTCCCCGATAGCCGTGGGTAATGGCATTGTTCACCTGGATTACATTGCATGCATCAACACACCGGCCGCAGCGAATACAGCGTGAAAAATCGCGCACGATCAACGGACTGGCCGTCTCCATGGCATAGGGGGTTTCAACCCTGACAAGACCGTCGGTCTCTACCTGATAACGGTAGGCGTAAGCCTGGAGTCTGCATGCGCTATGGGCCGGACACAGTTCCGCACTCTGATCATACCTCTCCACCTGCTCCTGGAAGTCTGTCCATTCGCCTGGGGTCTTTTTGGCGATCGCACAGTTATGATTACCCGATTGCAGGAGGAAGGCGAGAATCGTTCGGCGAGCTTCCAACACGTTAGGGGATTGGCTGTGGATGACCATCTTATCAGTCACCGGCGTGGCACAGGCGGGTGAAAGCGCTCGGCCTCCTTCGATCTCTACAACACAGATGCGGCAGGCCCCGGTGGGTGGTGCTCCCTTGAGATGACAGAGAGTGGGAATGAAGATACCGTTGCGCCTAGCCACTTCAAGGATTGTCTCTCCAGGGGTGAATTCCAGTTTCCGTCCGTCTATGGTAATGATGTTCTCAGACATCTTCCCTCTCTGATTCTTCAGATTCCATGGTTCCTGATTTTCTGTAGCAGATGAGCCCACATTGAAGACATCTTTCAGCTTCTAATCGGGCTGATGTTTCGTCTAGACCTGAAAGTTCTTTGGGGAAAATCCAGGCCGTCTTGCTGTCTCCCTCCACATCCAAAACTGGCGGACACTGTCTTTCCGCTAGAGACACATCATGTACTTCGGTCACGTCCAAGACGTAATCCGCTTCGCAAGTGAGATTCTTAATGGGGGAGATCAATTCATCATCAAAGTACTGGTGGACGGCTCGTGCCAGTCTTCGACCGGAAAGAATGGATTTGACCACGGCCGCGGAATCACTGATTCTCCCCGGCTCGGGCGAACTGAAGGCATCGCCGCCGGACGCTTTAGGAAAAGTTCTGAAGGTCTCAATGGCCTGCCACTGGATTTCATCCGTAGGGTTTTCAGGCTTGCCGTTGGCATGTACGAAGACCAATTCGGGGAGGCGTCCCGCTGATATAACAAGTGTATCCACATCAATTATGGTCCTTAGGAGCTCCTCACGACGAGGATCGATATCCTCCAGCGCAAGCCGATCTAGACGGTCAGAGATCCCCCCGATGGCCGCTACTATAGTTGACGGACGGATCTCAATCCCGTTTGCACGAAGTCCTTTGGTGTCGCCGAATTCTATGGGAAGCGAGTCAAGCGGCTGATCAGAAACGATGGTCACCTTTTGGGCCCCCAATTCCACGCATCGACGTGCCACTTCTAGTCCCTTCAGTCCGCTGCTGCTAATGACCACATGTCCGCCAAGATCCATCTCTACGCCTTGGGAGAGTGCTGCAAGAAAGTCGAGCATGATGTGGAGGCCTCGAAAGGAGGCATCATAGCTTTTCAGCTCAGGGTGCAAGATTTTGCGACTGTCAAGCCCTCCTTCTGTTAACACAACGGCATCAAAGTCCTCCCGCAAAAGGGAGTTTACGGTCATATCCCGACCCATCAACATGTTGGTTTTCGCCTCCACACCCATCTCCAGGATGCCCTTTATGTCGTGGTCCAGTACGTCACGGGGAAGTCGATCTTCAGCGATAACATACCTGAGAACGCCTCCCAGTTCAGGCTTGGCCTCAAATATGGTGGGTTGATACCCGAGGCGAGCCAGATAATAACTTGCTGTAAGACCTTCAGCGCCTCCACCGATGAGTGCGATTCTAACGCCATTATCCGCGTCCTTGTATGGATTGATATGCTTATGCGTGGTCCTCTCATAGTCGGCTACAAAACGCTTCAAGGCATTGATGGCGACCCCCTCATCCACGTGGTTCCGGCGGCACTCAAATTCACATGGAGCTGGACAGATATGGCCACAAATCAGAGGAAGGGGACATTTTTCCTTGATGGTGAGAAGCGCCCCCTCATAATTTCCTTTGCTAATCTCTTGGATGTACCCGCGGATGTTTATCCCGGTAGGGCAGGTGCGCTGACAGGGGGCTGTGCACTCATCCGTGGTATATTCACTCATTATGCGCTGGGTCGCTGAGGTGAGGGTTATGATATTCTTCGGGCATTCCTTAACACAGGCACCGCAGCCCACGCAATTGTCATAGTTCACTATGGGAAGGTTGTTATCACCCATGCTCAGTGCGTCGAACTGACAGGCCTTAACGCAAGTTCCCAGTCCAATGCACCCAATGGGACACAATTTGCTCCCCCCATAGAGCGTGACGGCTGCCCGGCAGTCCATGGCGCCGTTGTATACATAGATGGGGTCTGCCTCTCCCACACCGTAAATACAGCTGGTCCAGGAGAACTCGGGCTCCCTTTTTTCAACTTTTTGGCCCATGATCTTTCCAACGGCCAGGGCGACCGCAAATCCCCCGACGACACACAGGTCCACAGGTGCCCGCCCTGCAGCAACCGCTTGAGCAGCAGCAGCGCATCCGGCCTGGCCACATCCACCACAATTGGCTCCGGGTAATTCATCCGCCACGGCCAGCACCTTCGGGTCTTCCCACACATAGAAAACCCGGGAGGCAATCGCCAGCATGATGCTGGCAACGAGTCCTAAGGAAAATAAAAATAGAGCAGCTGCTAACATATGACTAATCCTATTCATTGTAGCTCAAGGCTGATAGCTCCAAGCCGATAGCAAAAGTATGGTGGCTGTCATCTATCAACTAGGGGCAATCCGCATTCAGTTGTATAGAAGGGCCTTGAGCGAGGAGTCTACTCCGATAAAACCAAAAAAGGCCAGGGCCATCATTCCTGCCATGATTAAGCCGATGGCTGTTCCTCTCAGGGATTTTGGCACATCTGAGATTTCTAGCCGTTCCCTGATGCCTGCCAGGAGAATCAACGCGAGCGTAAAACCGGATGCCGAAGCAATCGCAAAGACAATGGCTTCTAAAAAAGAGAGTTCTCTACGGATGCAGAGAATGGCGACACCCAAAACCGCACAGTTGGTTGTAATAAGAGGCAGAAAAATTCCAAGCGACACGTATAGAGGTGGAAGAAACTTTCTGAGAAACATTTCCACAAACTGCACCAGCGCAGCAATAACGAGAATGAAAGCAATCGTCTGCAGATAGCCCAGATTGAGCGGATTCAGGACATAATACTGTACGCAATAGGTTACTGCCGTGGCAATGGTTAACACAAAAATGACGGCAAATCCCATGCCTATGGCCGTATCCATTCGCTTAGAGGTGCCTAAGAAAGGACAATTCCCTAGATATTCCGCCAGCAGGATATTCTTAATCAAAACGGCCGTGACGATGAGGACAACATATTCCATTCAGTGTCTCCTAAAGTACTCCCGTGTGGCCCATGAAAAGCTTGTGTTGAACCGAAATGTCCAGCCTATGTCCGACTGGAGCCGGAAATTGCATTCATGACACCCAACAAAATCCCAAGGCTTACAAAGGCCCCCGGTGCTTCGATCATAAATGTAAAAGGTCGGAATGACGACCACATGACATCCATGCCAAATAGGGTACCCTGGCCGAGGACCTCCCTTATCGCCCCCAAAAGCGTCAGGGAGATGGTAAAGCCCAATCCAATACCAAGACCGTCCAGCCCGGATGCTAGAATCCCGTTACGGGAGGCAAAGGCCTCAGCCCGCCCCAAAATGATGCAATTCACCACGATGAGCGGGATGAAGATCCCTAGTTTTTCGTAGATGGAGTAGAAGAACGCCTGGCTTAAAAGTTCCACGATCACCACGAAAGAGGCAATAATCACAATGAAACTGGCAATGCGGACCTTGCGGTGTATGACTTTTCTGATGGATGAGACAATCACGTTGGAACAGGTCAGCACGAAAATAACCGCAATCCCCATGCCGAGTCCAGTTTCTGCACCCTTGGTAACGGCTAAGATGGGACAGAGTCCCAATACCAGCCGAAATGGAGGTAGCTCCTCCCAAAGTCCCCTGGTAAAATGTTTTAACATGCTCATAAGGTCATACCTACTTTGCTCAATATATTCACTCGCGCGCGGACTCGACCTTCGTAGCCGAAACGGCTACTTCGGCGGAGCAGGTTGCCCCGCGACTTGTCGGAACGAAGTGGACTTGCCTGCCTCAGGCAGGCTTGTCCGCCTCGGGCGGAGATCCCGTTAACCTAACCCCTAGGGCCCAATTTTTTTGATCTCTGGATAGAGCGCGACGCTCTTTCTGACCGCCTCAAGAACGCCCTCGCTTGAGTATGTTGCGCCCGAGATGGCATCTATATCCCCCCCTTCATTTTGGGGGGCAAACTTGCTCCCAATATCAAGCCCTTTAAAGCGTTCCGTGAATTGATCTTCGGAGACCTTGGAGCCCACACCCGGGGTTTCCTTGTGGGAGATGACCTGAATACCCGTCAGCTTGTTAAGGGCGAGGTCGTAGCCAACCATAATCGTTAAATCACCACCGAATCCTTTT
>DAOVAK010000173.1 GCA_030671095.1 Deltaproteobacteria bacterium
GGCCGATAGATTTAAGGTAAGATGCGACATAGCCCAATCCGAAAGAGAACCCGCGGTCCTGGGGGACATCTATGTTTAAGTATACAAGCAAGATATTCATTTTGTTGAATCCCTTGTCCTCTTTTCTTCCAGAGATCCTTAATATAAGCAATTATGTTGCCAAATAAAATCGCCAGCGAGGTGGTGCAATGCCTGGGGAAATTATGGCCTTTTCCGATGAAATTGGAGGTTGTTGGTATCAAATGGAGTAAAAAATTTCATAGTATTCCCACATTTTTTCATATTTACTCTATTCTTACGGTCCTCTCGATGGCACTGAAGCGAAGGGACAAGGAAGGCCCCTGCCGAAATATCTAAATTTCGATAAGACTGAAGGGTTACAACGATATTTCCTAAAAAACCAGGAAACTCCAGACCACATTTTCCTTGTCGCTTCTTTCCCTTTGTGGTATAAAGGAGAAGTATTCAAGTATCAATTCCCTCGGTGAAATTGGGTTTTTAAAGTACTCGGGACACGGACACGGATCACGATTTGTGGTAAACACGCTTAGTTATTTTGGGTAAATATGCTTGCCAAGGTTCTAAGTAGCGCCGTCTTTGGCATTGATGCCTATACCGTAGAGGTGGAGGTAGATATCGCCACGGGGCTTCCAGCCTTTTCCACCGTTGGTCTTCCCGAGGGGGCGGTCAAGGAGAGCAAGGATCGGGTCAAGGCTGCAATCAAGAACTGCGGTTACGAATTTCCCCCACGAAGGATCACCGTCAACCTGGCCCCGGCCGATATTCGTAAGGAAGGGGCGGCTTTCGACCTTCCCATCGCCGTGGGGATTTTGGCGGCTATGGAGGAAGTGAGGAAGGAGAAATTGGATAAGTTTTTCATCCTGGGGGAACTATCCCTCTATGGTGAGGTAAAGCCCATACGCGGGACCCTTCCCATTTCAGTGACTGCCAGGGATTCAGGCCTTTGCGGGGTTATCATCCCCGAGGGGAACGCAAAAGAGGGAGCTGTTGTCAAGGGAATCGAGGTACTCGCCGTTAAGAACCTGTTCGAGGTAGTGGATTTTCTCAATGGGGGCCGAAAGATTCAGCCCACAACGGTTGATCTTGAGGAGATTTTCTCGGAAGAGTTGGGCTACCCCGTCGATTTCAATGAGGTAAAAGGGCAGGAACATGTCAAGCGATGTCTGGAGGTAGCTGCGGCGGGTGGGCATAACTTGATCATGATCGGGCCCCCCGGCTCCGGTAAGACTATGCTGGCCCGGAGACTTCCCACGATTTTACCGGATATGAATTTCGAGGAGAGCCTGGAGGCGACAAAAATCCATAGTGTCCTGGGGCTCCTTCCAAGCGATAGCGCCCTAGTGGTCCAACGCCCTTTTCGATCCCCGCACCATACCATTTCGGATGCGGGGCTCATCGGGGGAGGGCAGATTCCCAAACCCGGAGAGGTGAGCCTGGCCCATAACGGGGTCTTATTCTTGGATGAATTTCCTGAGTTCAAAAAGAACCTTCTTGAAATGATGCGTCAGCCCCTGGAGGACGGCAAAGTGACCATTGCTCGAGCGGCTACTTCATTAACCTATCCGGCCGATTTTATGCTGATGGCCGCCATGAATCCCTGCCCCTGCGGGTATTATGGGGACTCCACTCATGAGTGCACCTGCATCCCCCATCAAATCCAGCGGTATCGTTCCAAGATTTCGGGTCCACTTATGGATCGGATCGATATTCATATCGAAGTGCCCGCCGTGACGTACAAGGATTTGGCGGCTCGAGATTCCGGCGAACCATCCAAGGTATTGAGGGAGCGAATCAATAGGGCGCGGAAAATCCAGTCCCAGAGGTTTAAAGGGTCCAAGATCCATTGTAACGCCCAGATGACCAATCGACACATCAAGAGATTCTGCTCCATTGACGATGCGAGCCAAAGGCTTCTGGAGATGGCGATCGACAAACTGGGTTTAAGTGCCCGAGCGTATACGCGGATTTTAAAGGTGGGCCGCACCATCGCTGATTTGGCAGGAGAGGAGGACATCAGTGCGGCCCATATCTCCGAGGCCATCCAGTATCGAAGCCTGGACCGAAACCTGTTATATTGAGATCTCTGGGAAAGTCGCTCTTCGCTGCTCAAAATATTTTTTCGACCATTCTAAAGCTCGCCCTGTTAAGCAGCAATAGTTTCATTTCTGATCCAAGCACCAGGTTATTACTTAACAGGGTTGCTTCACCATTTGTTAGAATGTGCAGGGCCCTAACCGCATGACTGCAGCACCGCAGCACTGCAACAGTCTATAATTTCGCGCTCAGAGCTTCTTTCCCAGTTTCTTAGAAATCTCAAGAAGCTTCTGAAGCATCCTTCCTGAGAAAATCCATCGTAACAGAAGCCCCTCAGGACTAAATTCCGCCAAATATCCACTCCTCTTCTCAAAACTAATAACATCAATTTTTCCCTTGGTTGCCGTTTGGCATTGAAATTGTATGAGATTGGAGTAATTCCTGGGGGCGGGAATGAAGCTTTACAACTATTTTCAAGGGCTTCGACCGTCCCTATTATTTTTATACGTTATTTAAGTTACTTAAATTATTTAACTATTTAATATGTCATAACCACCTATACCCTTTAATAACGTAACGAAATATAACGGGAAATGAGTAATGGTAAAAACCAATAAAAACAAGAAAAATCGCGGAAGGCCCAGGGTGGGCGGGCAAAGACAGAAAGCCACGGGATTTTTCCTGTATCCTGAAACTCACGAAAAACTGACGATTTTATCCACAAAAACGCGAATATCAAAGGCATCCTTTGTTAGAGAGGCATTAGAGGATCTTTTCAGGAAATATGACGATATTCTGAATAATATCAATGAAGATACCATTATTCTGAAGAATTCCGAGTGAGACTGTTAGGAAAAATTGCGCAGTTCAGAGAGTGGAAAAATTGTAAGAGCTTATGAAAAAAGTTCAGACCCGAAGCCGGTTCGAAATAAGAATGGGGAGAAGCAGACGATGACGTGGCTAACCGAAAATTGCTGGTATGTGGTTCAGACCAAGCCCAGCAATGAACAGAGGGCCCAGTACTATTTGGAGAGGGAGGGGGTTGAGACATTAAATCCCCTGATGGAGGCGCATATATCGAAGAGGGGCAGATCATTGATGACGCTTAGACCCCTTTTCCCCAATTATATCTTTGCGCGCTTTATCCTGGAGAGGGATTACCCAAAGGTGAGGTGGGCGCGGGGAGTCAATAAGGTCCTGGGTAGGGGAAGGGAACCGATGCCCATCAACGATGTAGTCGTGCAAGAGATAAAAAACAGGATCGATGAGGACTGTGTTGTCAATCGGGCCTACGACCTGAAGCCTCATGACACGGTGAAAATAAAAGAGGGTCCCTTGAGGGATCTCATAGGGGTCTTCGACCGGTGGATGTCCAAGGAAGGTCGTATTCGGGTTCTCTTGAGCCTGATTGGCTACCAGACCAGTGTTCAACTCCACTACTCCCAGGTGGAAAAGGTCTGGATGTAGGGCCTCTCGATGGCCCATGGGGAGTTCACAGCATTAAGGAAATAGTAACTAGGTGAACTCAAAACATAGCAAGCAATTTTCTTTGTGGGGTACTCAGGTACTCTGGACGGCGGCAGCCTATTCTTTTTCATGAAAATGGCCCGAAGGAAATCCTCGTTTCAATCCGGCTCTAAAAATGCTTTGAACAGATCCGAGCGTCCCGTACTCTTCGGTGTGTGCTTTGCCAAGAACGAGGAAGACATCATCGCCGATTCAACTACCCACGCGGCGCAGTTTTGTGACAAGGTCTTCGTGGTAGACAATGCAAGTACTGATCGAACATGGAGTATCGTAAATGGATTGGAGCTCGACAACCTTGTGCCCGTATGTTCAAAAGATTTTGTATTTCGAGATTACCTGCGCCTCAGGTTCATGGAGAGCAGAAAGGCGGAACTCGGGATTAACAACTGGTGGTACATGTTCGATGCGGACGAGTTCCTTCTCGAGGAGCCCTTCGACGCCATGGCCCAGGCAGAGGAAGAGGGTGCTGACTGCATCGCTGTCGAAATGATTAATTTCCTCCTCACGAAGGACGAGGTCCGCGATGCACTGGAGAGCGGTTGCCAAGAGACCTGGCGCGACCGGAACTACTACGTCCTCTACGAATCTGGCAAAGTCGAATTCATCAAAAACACCAAGTACCTCGACTACCACGTGCACGACATCATACCCTTCGGACTCACCAAGGAGTGCTCCCAGCGACTGCTCATGAAGCATTACCCATACCGGTTCCTGGGTCAACTCGAAAAGAGAGTCCATACCAGGTACGGGAATCCGGAGTTTGAATCTGAGTGCAGGCGCGGGACTGACCTAGATCGCTACATTTTCGACCCGGCTAATGTCCCGGAACTCCGACGCTGGAACGAAGAGAAAGGCGTAGACCCTACGGGGGGCTTCAGCGTTAACGTGCCCCGGATTGGCGATATCGTTCGGGACCGTATACTCGCCGTGATGATACACACGCTCTACCGGCTCCGGCTGCTCCATTTGTTCTACGCATTCTACCGACGGTATGTGGTATGGCGCCAGGGGGTTGATCTCAAGAACGAACCCAATTTTTGGGACGGCTCCCTTTGCTGAGAATGTTACTTTACTACCCCAGGTCCCTACACTTTGAATGTTGGGCGTCTTGGTGGCCCATAGGGAGTTCACAGCGTTAAGGAAATAGCAACTAGGTGAACTCGAGACATGGTAAGCACACTTTTTTGTGGGGTACTCAGGTACCCTGGACGGCGGCAGCCTCTCTATATAGGGTGATATCGTGAAAAATAGGGCATTAATAACTGGTGTTACAGGGCAGGACGGGTCTTATTTGGCTGAGTTATTGCTAGAAAAGGATTATGAAGTCTACGGTTTAATTAGACGATCAAGTTCCTTCAATACAGGTCGGATTGACCATATTTATAAGGATCCTCATGATTCTGAAGTTAAATTAAAGCTGGTATATGGCGATCTAAATGATGCAAGTTCTCTAAATAAGATTTTAAGAGATATCTGCCCTGATGAAATTTATAATCTAGGTGCACAGAGTCATGTCCGAGTAAGCTTTGATATCCCGGAGTATACCGCTGAAATTACTGGCCTTGGCACTATTCGACTGCTCGAAGCAATTAGGGAACTTGGAATTAGACCGAAATTTTATCAGGCCTCAAGCAGTGAACTATTTGGGAAAGTTGTAAAAATACCCCAAAATGAAAAAACTCCCTTTTATCCTCGAAGCCCTTACGGATCTGCCAAGGCCTTCGCTTTTTACACGACGGTAAATTATCGTGAAGCTCATAATATATTTGCGTGCAACGGGATATTGTTCAACCATGAATCACCAAGAAGAGGAGAAACCTTTGTGACCAGAAAGATTACTCGGGCAGGTACACGAATAAAAATGGGTCTTCAGGATAAGCTTTATCTTGGAAACTTAAATGCCAAGAGAGACTGGGGGTACGCTAAAGACTTTGTAAAGGCCATGTGGCTCATGCTCCAGCAAAACGAGCCCGATGATTATGTCATTGCGACCGGGATAACTCATTCCGTGAGAGAATTTGTTGAAGCAGTATTTGATCGACTGGATCTGGATTGGAAAAAATACATCGAAATCGATCCCAGATATTTCCGCCCAGCGGAGGTAGATCTCCTACTCGGTGATGCCAGAAAGGCAAGAAAAAAGCTAAACTGGCGACCAAATGTCACGTTTAATGAGTTGGTTGACATCATGGTAGAGGCAGACCTGGAACTGGCGAGGAAGGAAGCTCATCTCAACTCTTATCATAAACTTGGCGATGCCGAGCGAATTCATCTGAAGAACGGGAGAGTTTCAAGTTTCTAACCGGAAGGAAAAGGTGACAAATTTTTAGAAAAATCGAAGAATTACTGTTACCGGAAGCGCCGGTTTTTTAGGTTCATTTGTTGTTGAAAAGCTTCGAGATGAGGGATGCCCGCAAGATGATCGGCAAGGTCCAGTCAAACTTCAATAGGAATTAAAACCAATGTATAGATTCAAACATGTTCCACCAGGACAAGTGAGAAGCAGTTGAGATTTGCCTCTGATAAGATTATCGAATTTGGGCTCATATTCTTGATCCTCTTTACTCCTTTGGCTTTTGGAAGCGTGTATGTGTGGGCTTACAGCATTATGGAGCTTACTGTTTTTTCGATACTGATAGCCTTGATTGTAAAAAAGGGTCTGATTCAAAGGGAACAATTATTTTTTCCTCTCTTTTTCCCCATTATCGCTTTTTTAGCTTTGATTCTCTTTCAAATG
>DAOVAK010000649.1 GCA_030671095.1 Deltaproteobacteria bacterium
GAGAATGGAGATGAAAACAAAGGATGCACTAAAAATCATTGATGAGAGTTGGGTAAAGAAAAGAAAGGGCTTCAGAGTCCATTTTCAGAAGATGATCAACTCCGAGCTGATAACAGACTATGTCCCACCCGAGGAAGTTAAGCCTTTAGATTCAGACGTGCTTGCATGGCGGCTGGCCTGGAAGCTTTCAGAATCTACAAAAACGGATAGCCCTGAAATTGGTGACGGCGACGTGATTAATGTTTATGTGGTTGATGAAGAGGGTAATCCAGTAAATTACTATGCCACAAACCAGCCTGAGATTTTCAATGCCAGGGATGTTGAACAACGGTAAAGCATGATTAATATATTCTATAGAATCAGGGGATGAAAATGCAGAGCGAGCTTCAATTCGCGTTTGGATCAATCAGGAGGAAGCCATGAATATGATAAGAACCCTGTTACTCATAATACTAATCTTTATATACACCGCCTTTTGCTCTTGTGTCTCCCGCACAGTCATATCTGAACAGATTAAAGCTGAGTCAGAACGCGTGTCATTCAAGACCCTTGCGCAGGAAACGGATAGATATATGGGCAAGACAGTGATTTTAGGCGGGTATATCCTGGAGACCAAGAACATCTCGGGAGTAGCGAACATGACTGTCTTGCAGACACCGCTGGGGAGAGATGAGAAACCTGTCTCTCACGGTCGTTCAGAGGGAGGATTCATCCTCTCATACAACGGGCATCTGGAACCGGAAGTATACGAGAAGGGCCGCAGAACTACTGTGGCAGGAAAGGTAGTCGGTCCTGCGGACGAAGAGGCTGCCAACTGTCCCAAACCTTGTCTCAAATTGGAGTACCGCCAAATCTATCTCTGGCCAATGTATGACTCGCCATCCTATTTATCTTATGAGGAGGACCGAAGCCTGCTTTATGAACGCGCGTTTTATCATTAGACAATTGACCAGGCTTGACCAAACCACCACACCCCTTTTAGCGCCGCACCAGCATTACACACACGTCCATCACATTGGTCCGAGTCGGTCCTGTGATCACCAGACCGCCTAAGGTTTCAAAAAAAGTATAGGAGTCGTTGCGTCGGAGATAATCTGTGGGATCAAGGTCTCCTTGTCGGGCTCGAGCAACGGTCTCTCCATCACCGAAGGCGCCCGCAGCGTCTGTGGGCCCGTCTGTCCCATCTGTGCCCCCACTCAAAACGATCACGTGCTCCACTCCCTCCAGTGCGATAGCCGATGCCAGGGCAAATTCCGTATTCCGCCCCCCTTTCCCATCCCCTTGAAGCGTCACTGTGGTCTCTCCTCCCGATAGAACACAGGCGGGGGGTGTAATGGGATTTTCCGAGCTGAGAACCTCTTTTGCGATGGCGGCATGGGCCTTGGCCACTTCGCGCGTTTCTCCCTCCATCATACCCGATAGGATCATCGTTCGATAACCCATGCGCTCCGCCTCCTTCCTCGCGGCCTTCAGTGCCTGTAGATTAGTCCCCACAAGCTCCCAGGCGTCTCTTTGGAAAGATGGATCCCCTGGTTTTGGGGTTTCCGCTATTTCCCCGTTCACCCCCTTTTCCACATACATCCTCACAGACCTGGACACCTGATCCCATATCCCATATCTTTCCAGCACTTGCTCTGCCTGGCGAAAGGTCGTCGGGTCAGGGACTGTAGGGCCCGATGCGATCGTATCCAGATCATCCCCTATCACATCCGAGAGTATGAGGCTCACCAGCGTGGCGGGATGGGCAGCGTGTGCCAGGCCTCCGCCTTTGACCCGAGATAGGTGTTTTCGAACGGTGTTAATCTCGTGTATGCTCGCCCCGCATGCCAGCAGGAGCTGCGTGACTTGCTGTTTGTCTTTTAGCGTCACCCCCTCAGCGGGGGCCACAAGAAGCGCAGACCCGCCTCCAGAAATCAGGCAGATGACCAGGTCTCGTTCATCCGCACCACTAACCAGAGAGAGGATCTCCTCGGCGCCTCGAAGGCCTCGTTCGTCAGGAACCGGGTGACTTGCCTCATGAACTCTGACGTGCTGGAGAGGAAGTCCGTGCCCGTCCTTGACCACGATGACGCCGTCTGAGACACGCTCGCCTAGTAGGCTTTCAATGGCCTGGGCCATGGGTGCATCTGCCTTCCCTGCGCCCACAACCAGTATCCTGTCAAAATTACTCAGCTCCAGGCGCCTTTCCCCAATCAGGAGGCTCTCACCCTCCATCCTCACATGCTTAAGAATAGCATCCACAGGGTCAACGGCTCGGAGGGCCGCCTGAAAGATCTCAAGGGCCTGGGTCCGCATCTCCTCAAGGACAGACTGCCGTGCACTCATATGATCAATCTCCCTATTGAATCCCTTCCAACACTCCAATACTCCATCACTCCATTACTCCAATCTTTTTATTTCCTCATCTCCTTAAACGCATTTATTAACCCATTGGTAGAAGAATCATGGGAATCAACCCGCTTGT
>DAOVAK010000204.1 GCA_030671095.1 Deltaproteobacteria bacterium
TGCTCACTGGATACGATGAGGAGGATGTCATTGGGAAGGATTGCGGCCACCAGTCAGGACTTGACAAAACTGGTGGATGAAAATATGCTCTCCGGCATTTCAAAGAAGACCTTCTTCTATTCCCAGAGTATGCTAAATTCCTATATGGGACAGACCCTGCCTGAGCCCGAGGGATACATTGAAAAGCCTCCCGAATCGGAAGAACTCATTCATTTGGCCGAGAGCCTCATGGCTGGTCAAAAGTAAATCGGTTGGGCAGGGCCTGGAATCTCTAAGCCCGGCCTTAATCGGAGTGACAGAGTATCGGGCTGATAGGTTTAACCATTACTCCAGTACTTCATCACTCCAGTACTCCAATTATATTATCTAGAGAGGTCGAATGATGTCTAACAGAATTGGATTTTATGTCTGCCATTGTGGGGTGAACATTGCCGGAAAGGTGAATGTTGAGGAGGTGGCGGAATTTGCGCGGCGTTTTGAGAACGTGGCGGTCGCCCGAGATTACAAGTTCATGTGTTCGGATCCCGGCCAGGAGATGATTGAGAAGGATATCGAAGAATATGGTCTGAATCGCGTGGTGGTGGCTTCCTGCAGTCCAAGGCTCCACGAAAAGACCTTTCAGGGTGCCTGTCAGCGGGCAGGTATGAACGCTTACCATTTTCAGATGGCCTCCGTTCGTGAACAGGTCTCTTGGGTAACCGAGGATTCTGATGACGCCACCAGGAAGGCAAAGACCTTAGCAGCAGCGGCCATCAACCGGGTCAACTATCATCAGAGTCTTACCTCACGCCGGGTGGATGTCCATCCGGACGTCCTCGTTGTGGGTGCTGGTATCGCCGGCATGCAGGCAGCCCTTGATATTGCTGAAGCGGGCCTTAAGGTCTATCTGATAGAGAGACAGCCCACCATCGGTGGCCATATGCTCCAGTTTGATAAGACCTTCCCCACCCTCGACTGTGCCGCCTGTATTGGAACCCCGAAGATGGTATCTGTGGGACAAAATCCAAATATCGAACTGCTTACCTACAGCGAGGTAGATGAAGTATCGGGCTTCATCGGTAACTATAAGGTGAAGGTTCGTCGTAATCCCCGCTACGTCAAAGAAGGGGTCTGCACGGGCTGTGGCGAATGCGCGATCGTCTGCCCCGTCGAAAGGCCGAGCGAATGGGATGAAGGAATTGCCACGAGAAATGCCGCATACCGATCCTTTCCCCAGGCGGTACCCATCACCTTTGCCATTGAGAAAATGGACCGAGCACCATGCGTCATCACCTGCCCGGCGGGAATTAATGTCCAGGGATATGTCCAGCTCATTGGCCAGGGCAAGTACAAGGAGGCTGTCCAGCTCATCATGGAACGACTGCCTTTGCCTGGGGTACTCGGGAGGGTTTGCCCTCATCCCTGTGAAGCCCAGTGCCGAAGGCTGCATGTGGATGAGGCGGTGGCCATCAGGGATTTAAAACGCTTCGCTGCCGATCAAGTAAACCTTGAAGAATTACCCATACCTGAAATCGAGGATCGCCCCGAGAAAGTGGCCGTCGTTGGCTCTGGGCCGGCCGGACTGACCGTAGCGTATTACTTGCGGCTGAGGGGTTACCAGGTGAGCATTTTTGAAGCACTGGAGGCCTTGGGAGGCATGCTTCGGGTGGGCATCCCCGATTACCGTTTGCCATCCCAGGTCTTAGACAATGAAATTAACCACATTCTTAGGCTGGGCATCGAAGCGCAAACGGACCAGAGACTCGGTATTGATTTTACACTGGACGACCTTGAGAAGCAGGGCTTTAAGGCCATTTTTCTGGCGGTTGGCGCCCATCATAGCATAAAGGCAAATATCCCTGGTGAGGATGACTTCGAAGGGGTTCTGGATGCCGTGGATTTCCTCAGGGAGGCTAACCTTGGAGTCCATACAAAACCTGGAAACAGGGTTCTGGTGATCGGTGGCGGCAACGTGGCCATTGATGCGGCTCGGGTCGCCAAACGACTCGGTTGCGAGGAAGTCACCGTTGTTTACCGTCGAAGCCGGGAGGAAATGCCCGCCTATCCTGAAGAAATCGAGGGCGCCTTGGATGAGGGCGTAAATATCCATTATCTCACTGCACCGGTACGCGTCTTGGGCGCTGATGGCAAGGTCTCAGGGTTCGAGTGCATAAAGACGGAACTTGGCAAACCTGATGCGAGTGGCCGCAGGAGGCCTGTCCCGGTTGAAGGCTCCGAATTTGTGATTGATTGCGATGCGATCATCCCTGCCATCGGCCAGCGGCCCGATATGGACTGGGTTGCGGACGCAAAGGCATTGGATATATCCAGATGGGGAACCCTGGAGGTGAATCCCCACACCATGCAGACAAAAATCTCCCACGTCTTTTCAGCGGGGGACATGGTCACCGGACCGGCGTCAGTGATTGAGGCGGTGGGCGCGGCTCACAAGGCCGTAGAGGCCATAGATCGCTTCATAAAAGGCGAGGACCTCGGCCTTTATGCTGAGGAGCTGGAGGCCCAGGCCCAGCCCCCCCCTGGCGACGATTGGAGTGAAATTCCTGAACATCTTGATACGCAAACCCGGGTTCAATCCCGGCACCAAGAACCTGGGCAGAGAGTCTCTTCCTTTGAGGAGGTGGATCTTGGCTATCCTGAAAGTGAAGCCAAGAGGGAAGCCCTGCGCTGCCTGAACTGCGGGGTCTGCTCCGAGTGCATGGAATGCGTCCGGGTCTGTGAGCCAAAGGCTATCGACCATACCATGAAGCCCGAAGTACGAGAGATCGAAGTGGGTAGCATTATCGTGGCAACTGGATACGACCTCATGGATCCAACCCCAATGAAACAGTTTGGCTACGGAAAGTATCCCAATGTCCTTACCAGCCTTGAATTTGAACGCCTCAACAACGCTACAGGACCCACCGACGGCAAGATCTTCATGAGAGACGAAAAGGGGGCGTTTACCAGCCCGCCTGAGAGTGTGGCTATCATCCATTGTGTTGGCAGCCGTGACGAGAACTACCACGAATATTGCTCTCGGGTCTGTTGCATGTATGCCCTCAAGTACGGCCACCTCATCAAGGACAAGGTGGGGCACCACACAAAAATCTATGACTATTACATCGACATGCGTTGCTTTGGGAAAGGTTACGAAGAGTTCTACCGCAGGTGTCAGGAAGAAGGGATTACCTTTATACGGGGAAAACCTGCGGAAATCACGCACCAGGCCCTCACCCCCGAAGAGGAAGGTAAACTTATTGTCATTGGAGAAGACACCCTCTTGGGCAAGCGGTACCGGACACCGGTGGATATGGTCATCCTCTGTGCCGCCATGGAAGCCCGCGATGATGCGGCTGATGTGGGTCGGGTCTTCGGGATCAATGAGGGGGCGGATGGTTTCTTTTTGGAAGAACACCCCAAGTTAGGACCATTGAATACCGCTACCGATGGGGTTTACCTGGCAGGCGCCTGTCAGGGCCCTAAGGACATCCCGGACGTGGTGGCCCAGGCATCAGGCGCGGCCGCCAAGGCCCTTCAGCTGGCGACCCGCGGAGAGGTGGAGGTCTCTCCCACCATTTCCTGGATAGACCCGGATGTTTGCGCTGGCTGTCAGACATGCATCGGGCTTTGCGCCTACAATGCCATTGAGTTTGATGAACGAAGAGGCGTTTCGGTCATAAACGAGGCCCTTTGTAAAGGGTGCGGGAGTTGCTCGGGATTTTGTCCCAGTGGTGCTGCACAGGTCAAACATTTCAACGAGAAGCAGATTTTTGCTGAGCTGGACGGCATCATGGACGCACTGGCTGAGGTGGGGACTTAGGGGATTGTCGATTGTAGATTGAAGATTGTCGACTAAGGAATGAGAAAACCCAGAATTTTTTCCCTCCGTATCGGAGGCCATAATTGAAAGTATTTTTGGAGGCAGGATATGGCAGAGTACGAACCAACAATCATCGCCTTTGTATGCAACTGGTGTACTTATACTGCGGCTGATCTGGCGGGGACTTCTAGACTCATATATCCCCACAACATTCGAATGATCCGGATGATGTGCACAGGAATGGTGGATCCCAAGTATGTCATCAAGGCCTTGCTTGAAGGGGCAGATGCCGTGCTGATCAGTGGCTGTCATCCAGGGGACTGCCATTACATAAACGGGAACTACAAGGCGCGTCGACGGGTTAAGCTCCTTAAGGAGATCCTCCCCAGGTTCGGCCTGGATGAACGACGATTGAAGCTGACCTGGATTGGCGCCAGTGAAGGCGTGGATTTCGCTGAAACTGTCAGAGAGATGGTGGCCGAAATGAAAGAACTTGGTCCCAATGAGGTTAGGGAACAGATGGTCTTGTAATTGAAAATTGAAGATTGACGATTGGCGATTGATGATCTGTAAAATTGAAGATTTAGGATAAGAGAGGCCCAAAAACAAATAATCAATAGTCAATAATCAATCGAAAATTTATTGGAGGAAATCAATGGCTAAGATAGCAAAGATTGAGGTGAAAGAGCAGGACACCCTTGCCTCTCTTAGAGACTTTTTCCAGGCAATGCTCAGGGGTGGGGGGATAAATGCCCTTCTCGTGCCACAACATCTTCCCATGAAGAATTCGGTCATGCCCACACTGGTAACCGATCCAGAAAGGATTAATGGTGCAGACCCCTTGGCACCTGTGTTTCCGATGAACGCAGCGAAAGTGGTCACCAAGCTTACCCGCAGGCCCATAGAAGGCCCCGTGGCCGTGGTGTTACGCCCATGCGAGATTCGCGCTTTTATCGAACTTGTGAAGCTCAAACAGGGAAGAATGGAGGATGTGGTACTTGTGGGGACGGACTGCTATGGGGCGTACAGCAATGTCAATTATCCACGCTTCGCCGGGGAAGATGGCATTGAGGCGACAGGCCGGTTTTACCAGAATATCGTGTCAGGGAAAGGCACTGCCTTCGAAGACTTTGATATTTCACCTGCCTGCAAGGCCTGTGAATCCCCCATTCCAGAAAATGCCGATATCCTCATCGGCCTGGTAGGTGTGGATACCAACAGTCAACTCCTTGTAAAGGCTAACACACCCAAGGGTGAGGAACTGCTTGAAAAACTTGATCTGCCAGGGACAACTGAGCCAGAAGGCCGACAGGCAGCCATTGATGCCCTTGTGGCCGAGCGCATCGCCTATAGGGACCAGATGTTCGATGAAACGAGCCAGGCCACGGCAGACATTCAAAAACTCACCACCTACTTGGCCAACTGTATTAACTGTTATAACTGCCGGGTCGCTTGCCCTGTTTGCTACTGCAAAGAGTGTGTCTTTGTGACCGATGTATTCGACCATGAACCTTCCCAGTATCTGCGGTGGGCCAAACGGAAAGGCATCCTCAAAATGCCCAGCGACACGGTGTTTTATCATATTACCCGTTTGGCACATATGAGTACGGCTTGTATCGGCTGTGGCCAGTGTTCCAATGCCTGTCCCAACAATATTCCAGTCATGGAAATTTTTCGAACCGTTGCCAATTACACCCAGAAGGCCTTTGACTATGTGGCTGGCCGTAGTGTTGAGGATGAGCCTCCCCTTTCGGTATTTCGCGAAGCAGAGTTCCAGGAGGTTACTGGAGGAAAGGACTAGGGCCATTTGCGATTTCGGATTGGGGATTTTGGATTTTTCAAATACGAAGCCCACAATTATTACATAAGGGAATTCAAATTATGAAGAAGAAAATTGGCTCCGCTTTAGTGGTGGGAACAGGGATCAGCGGTATCCGCTCCGCCCTTGATTTGGCAGAAACGGGCTACCAAGT
>DAOVAK010000466.1 GCA_030671095.1 Deltaproteobacteria bacterium
CTATTCTCGAGTGAAACATGAGTTCACCCATAAAAATGAACATGGGGATAGGTGCCAAGACAAACGTGGAAATGGAACTGAACACATGAAGCGGGACCTGCTTCAGACCTAAAGGACCCATAAAGATGATGATGCCCAATAAATCCATGAAAAGAAAGCCGAAGGCGATGGGAAAGCCTGAAAGCAGTAAAAGAATTAGGCCAGCAATGAAAAAGATAAGGACAGCCCACCATTCCATGCTTATTTCTCCTTAACGGCCTTCAGGTTTTTTGGGGTTCGTCTGAACGGGAGTGTCTTTGCTCAAAGAAGACTTGCTTCTCCCGAGCCTAATTTCCTTTAGACTTGTGAAAAATCGACGAATGAACTCCAGGGACAGAAAAAAGAATGCCAAAGGTATAATCATCAGTACGAGGTATTTGGGCACATCCACCACCTGAATATCCACCACGCCTCTCTGATACTGGCCCCATGTGACGACAGTCCCATACCAACAGAGTAACGCGCATACGGCGAATCCCATGATGCTGTGGGCAACATTGAAGTAGGCCATCGTCCGCTCTTTTAAAAAGCCCGTAATGAGATCCACGGTGACATGTTTATTCCTTTTCAGGACCCAGGTTGCTCCAAGAAGGGTCATCCAGAGCAATGAATACTCAGTGAACTGCACTCCCCAGACCAGTCCGCCAAAACCAAGAAATCGAGATAAAACATTAACGCTCGTTGAGAGGACGATATATAGAAGAAGAAGTGCCGGTATCACGGCAAGCACTGTCAATATCTTATCCATAACCTTTTCCACGGATCGATCCTTTCTTCCTTTTTAGGGCTATGCTTACCCCATTCCCGGGTGGGATATTTTTGAAGGCCAGAAGGGAAAGAATCCACTCCTGGCCTTCACAATCCATGTTTCTAAACCTGATGGCTGTAATAGAGGCAACTTTGTAAAGTAGTCACTCAAATATCACTTGGAGATCATACCCCTAAACTTCGGACCATTTTGCGGGTCTCGCTTAGTGACCACTTCCCAGAGAGCGGAAATGGCCGCATCATGAAGCTTCTTGGTTTCTGCCTCAGGCATGCTGATGAACTGTATGCCCATCTTCTGGAGCTCCGCATTTTCCCTTGGTATATATTCCAGGGCACGCACGATGGTGCGGAATTCATCCTCTTTTGCTGAATAAATGAGGAGGTCCTGAAGGTGCGTGGGAAGCTTTTTCCAGGTATCCAGGTTAACCAGCACCACATCGATGGCTTGGTAGGGAAGGGCAGGTTCCAACACATACTTGGTGACCCTTTCCCAGCCCCATTCCCGGATCTGGGCCGCCGGCCAGACATAACCATCCACCACCCCTCGTTCAAGGGCAGTGTAGATATCCCCGGGTTTCATGACGATGGGATTTGCCTTGATCTTTTTGAGAAAGGGTACGAGAGTTGGCGAACAGCGCAATTTCACACCCCTCAAATCCGCAACGGCCTTGACCGGTTTGTTCAGATAAATTTGAAAGGGAATTCCGGAGCCCATTCTAGATAAGAAAAAGGCGTTGGCCTTTTCCGCATGGATTCCTTGCATAAAGTTGAAAACACCCCTTTCCCTTTCTTCCCAGGGTTTATAGGCGCTTGCGCTGAATCCGTCACCCGCCGGGATTATGGACGTGTAGTAACTGGTCGCCGTGAAGACCATATCCACCAGACCGGTACGCACGGCCTCCACCTGTTCTTTAAAAGAAATGACCTCGGGGCCGCCTTTGTATTTGATTTCAAACTGGCCAGGATACATTTCAGCCGCTCTAGTATTCACCCTGTCTATAAACCGCATGAAGTTCTGGACCATAAACGTTGTTTTTGGCCATGCTGTGATCGATTGAATGGTGATCTTTTTTGATGCGGCCTGACTGACTGAAATGAACGAAATACTCAAGCAGAAGCAAAGGCCTAGTGCGACTAACACAAGCAATAAGCTTTTTCTAGACATGATACCTCCTTTATAGATTAAAGTTTTGAGCTCAGACATAGTCCCTTAGCACGCAACGTTCTTAAAAAAGAGCATCACCTCCTTCCATGTTTATCCCATTTTTGGGCGGGTCATGAATTTCACTCCGACCATTCTATAAAATTGATCAGATCCCGCCTCTCCCCTTTGAGAAAACGCCTGAGGTTTTCTTCGAATATGGGGAGGATCTGATCTGGATAAATGTCAGTCATCCCACCTACGCGCGGTGTTACAATCACGTTCTTCATCCCCCACAGGGGACTATTTTTGGCGAGGGGTTTTGGATCTCCAGCAAAGACGTCTAAGGCCGCACCGGCGATCTTTCCGATTTCCAGGACATGGATCAATGCCTCTTCGTCAACAACGTCTCCCCTCCCGATGTTGATCAAGAAAGCCGTTGGTTTCATGGCTGAGAGCGCCTCGGCATTCACCATCTTACGGGTTTCAGGCGTGGACGGGATCACGATAACAAAATAATCCACTTCCCTGGCGACCTCCAGAAGTCTGTCCGGGTGGAAGAAGTGGTCGACGAATTCTATCTCCCTTTTCGTGCGATTGATTCCATAGACAGTCATATTAAAGGCCTTGCACTTGCGGGCAATCTCTTGTCCGCTGACACCCAAGCCCAATATCCCCACCTTCTTCTGATCGAGGAGTTTTGTGGGCCACCGTTCCCATATCCGTTGGTCCTGATTTCGAACGATCTGTGGAAAGTTCCTGTTTAGGGCAAGCATGAGTAAAATGGCCATCTCTGACATTTGCGGACCGTGAATGCCGCGCGTGGAAGTCATGATCACGTCCCGTCTGAGTGAGGGGAGCTTGAGGAAAAAATCCACCCCAGTGGTCATGGCCTGGATCCACTGTAACTTGGATGCCTTTTTCATCGGTTCGTCGGTGATCTTAATGGTCATCAGGATATCTATTTTCTCAATAAGATCTCCAATTTCCTCTTCCTTAGAGACCGCATGAATAGACACCTGAGGGAACTGGGGTTCTAATTTACTCTTATAGTAGTCCGCGAACTGATCTAGTATGAGCAGATCCATTTATGTTCCCCTCCTCTAACAGGTCGCTGCCAAAGAAGTTCTTGATGCGGGGCGGGGGTGATGGCCTATTCGAGTTTTTTACCAATCTTTTAGTTGCTACACAACAATAATTTCCTTCGGTGTCTTGTGGAGGCAGGGGCTCATCCCATTCTCTGTGACGAGGTAGTTGTCTGCAGCGCCTGCCCAGGCCCGTTCGTTCGTGGCGGTGGGGTGAACTGTGAGATTCATGCCCGTCCTAATCTTCATGGGTTCGTCGTATCGGATGAGAGGTCGTTCCACCAGGTCGTAGCCCTGGCCGTGGGCATAGAGACGCCT
>DAOVAK010000389.1 GCA_030671095.1 Deltaproteobacteria bacterium
AGTGATCCTCGCTTCTCAAGAAAGCTTGGCTTAAGGAAATTGTGTCATTGCCTTGGACGAAGCCGCAGATATTGATGGCGGTCTGCGGAATGGACGACCACATCACGAGTCTCTGTGCCCTGTAGGATGCTGACGGGCACATCAACGCCTGCCTCACCAAGGGCCCACACCTTTCGGTAAAAATCAGCCAGCCCCCTGACTGCGTCCTTCTTGACTTTGAGGATAATGTCACCCGCCCGAAGGCCTGCCTGCTCAGCAGGACTTCCTGAGGCGACTCGAAGTATAATCACGCGCCCGTGCGCCCCTTCCGAGTATAAACCCAGCCAGGGCCGTGTCGGCTCGTGAGAGCGACCCCTCACAATCAGGTCATTGAGAATCGGTTTAAGGTGGTCAATGGGAACAAACATGTTACTGGGCACGGCGCCAAGTCCTGGGAGCGTAACGCGGGTGTACAGGGACCCGACCCCAACGAGCCGGCCATTCGGCCCGATGAGCGCTGCTCCGCCGAAACTGAGATGAGGGGGGGTTGTGAAAATGGCATCTTCCAGCAAATACTCCCAGTAGCCTGCAAACGCCTGGCGGCTAACGACCCGGGCACCTTGAACAGCGTCAGGACCTCCGTGGCTTGCCACCAGTACAGGGTCTCCCACGGTGACTCCAGAGGATTTTCCCAGTTTCATGGGTGTTACGTTGAGGGGCTCTTCTACCCGTAAAATACCGAACCCGCTGTGATGGTCATAGGCAACAAAGGTGGCTTTTCGTGTCTCACCACTCTGCCCAACAACTTCTATGCGCTCTGCCTCCAAAATCAGGTAGCCGATGGTGAGCACATAACCCTCTTTATCAATGACCACGCCGTTTCCTTCCCGGTCTGTACCCAGGGAAACGGCCGTACGTGCATTCTCCGGCACCGTGGCGTGTATCCGAACAATTGCCCTGAGAATCTCCTCAGGGGCCTGTTCAGCCAGTACTGACCCGCAAAAGGTGAGTAGTGCAAAAAAGATGAATGTCAGGCAGACCTTCTTCATGAATCACATGCTGTCCATGATTGCTATCATCTCTCCAACTGCGCAAAAGCGGGATTCTGACTCACCTGCACACCCCTCTGATCCTTTTTCGTTTCTTGGCGAAGGCGCTCGTCCGGCAGGTTGCAACGGAAGTCAAATGAGTTCATCCCCATAAGTATGAGAAAGGCGCTCAAGATCCATATTTTCCTCATCTTAGATGCCTCCCTTGGAAGAAAGGGGAGCGCCACAATCGGCAGACCCACAAATAAAAAAAGAGACAGTTCTCTTGGAAAATAGCAAGATGGACAGGGAGTGTAAATAGGGAAAATGATGTGTGTTAAAAACGCGGAGCTGAACTTTGAGGCGCGGTGTTTGAAAAAGCAGCTTCCGGCAAGGATCCGGGCATTATTCTAATGAGGCCGGCCCAAGGGGGGTTAAAGGGCCGGCCTCACAAAATCGGACATTAGATCAGCGCAAAAGTAATCGTGACCACCATGTCCTTACGCCCGGTCTGCACCGGGAATTTCAAGGTCTTCAACGTTTTGACCACACACTGCTCAAAGTCCTTGTATTTCTCTTTGCCTTTTTCTATTTGCGCGTTTTTGGCGCGACCATCTGGGCCAATGACCACGGTAAAGACGACCTGGCCCTTTGGCCTGGATCGCTGCCCTGAGGCCTGCTTGAAGCAGGCGTTAATGGCCGGTATGTCTCTTTCAATGACCTTCATTACGGCATTCTCTGACAGACCTTCTGCAACCGCAACTTTGCTCAGCTTTATCTGGATCTTCTCAGAAGGTTTCGTAACAGAACGTAATTCTTCGTCCTTGCTTGCGAACCACCCTTTTCCAGGGGCACTTTCTCTGAGCGCCATGGAGGGGGCGGCCATGGCCCTTCCCTTTGCGTACATCCCATTTCCCACTGCCAAATCTGATACGCCTTGAGGTAAGGGAAGAGGTTGTTTGACCGTTACGGCCTTGCCATCTACCAAACGGACCTGGGCGTCGATGGCCACAAAAGAGGTGTATGCCGTCAACAAATTGTAGGTCAGGCCCAGGGTTGTCACCTCCTTGACCCTTTCATCCTGCGGGCTGAGTCTATTGTAATCGGAGAGAAGAGCGACCCGGTGCCGCGCCCAGAGGTAGCGAAGGGCCGAGTTCGTCTCGAGCGGCTTGGCCTGTGCCACAGGGATTCTTTCCGTATATGGTCGGTTTCCGGAAGTCCCTCGCACTTCTATGTGACCTCTCGGTTTACCGCGCCACTTTCCGAAGACGATCACAGGGCGATCCGCCAGTACATCAGGGATACTGGGTGGCTCCACGTCATAAACCTGAAACTTGCCAAAATCCACGTGAATCCCCGTTAACACCGGAGACTGAATGAGCTTTCTGAACTTCTTTGCTTTATCGGGTGCCTCCTCAGGCCTGGTGATGACAAAGGGTTCTCCCATGCCGACCCTTGCCATGCCTTCGATAAGGTGGCGATTGACACTGGATCCGATGCCAAAGGCAAACATGTTGGCATGCCCTAGATTGTTCCGAATCAGGTCAAAGGCCTGCGCCTCGACGGCCACGTATCCATCGGTGGCAATAACAACCGTGCGGGAGTATCCCTCAGGTTTGGGTAATGCGAGTGCCCTTTTAAGGGCCGGCAGGAGTCGCGTGCCGCCTCCCCCGCGCTGTCTTTCAATGGTGGCTATGGCCTTTTGAATGTTTCCCTGCGTGGCGGGCAGAGACTGTTTTGCCATGAGAGATGATCCTCCGGCAAAGAGCAACACATTGAATCTATCCGTGGGGCGAAGATTGCCTATGAGATCTTTCAGAAGTTTCTTGGAAATATTCAGGGGAAAGCCATGCATGGACCCGGACACATCCACGATAAATATGTACTCCCGGGGTGGAATCTGCTCTTGCCTGACCCGGTTTGGGGGCTGCATCATGAGAAGGAAAAAGTTCTCCTTCTTTCCTTCAAAAAGAAGCAAGCCCGTCTCAATCCGACCACCGGACAGCCTGTATTTCAGAATGAAATCCCGGTTACCGCCCTTTTTTTCCGCAGGGTCCAGCTCTATGCGAGAGAAGGCAGGGCCCTCATAGTGGATATTCACCTTATGGCTAGAACAGCTCACGTCCTGGATGGGAAGACCTGCTGAGAGGTTGACGATCATGTGGAATGTATAATTGGGTGATTCTCCCTGATGGAGGCATGGATTACGTGTCCAATCCCCCCACGGCTTGGCATCATCCTGCTTTTGTTCCGTATATCGAGGCCCTACAACTGTCGGATAAAGAAACGCATAGACCTTGTCGGTGGGAATCAGCAGTTCCGTGTACCGGAGTTCCACCTGGATGACATCGGACGGAAGGATATTGGCCACATTCATCTGGAACACGTTGGGCCGCTGTTGCTCCAAGAGAGATGCACTCTTGCCCGCCTGTTTCGCCTCCTCGTATTGACGCCTCGCATCCTGGCGCTCAGCAATTTTGGCGGTAATGATGCGCTCTCCGATCGTCATCTTCATCCCGTAAACCGCTGCCCGCGTGGATGCGGGGAAGACGTATATGGCTTCCAGTGGTCTTTTGCCTTCATTTTTATAGACCTGGCTCACCAGCACGTCTGCGATAACGCCGGAGATATTCACCTCTACAAAAGTGGATTTCAGGGGAAGTTGATCCAATTCAGGATCCTCGCTCTTTACAAAAAAATAGGGAGATAATGTTTTCTCCCCGCCGGTTTCTGGTTGTGCATAGGCGCTAAGACCGGTCAGAAGAAACGCGGCAAATAACGCTGAAGCTAGTAGTTTTGTTATGATTTTCATTTTTTTACCCTCCTTGCCCAATTCTTGGCTTTTACCCCCTTTAGACAAGGAGGAGAGAAAAAAGTTCCCCAAAAAAATCA
>DAOVAK010000417.1 GCA_030671095.1 Deltaproteobacteria bacterium
TCTCGGGTCAGTTTTCGATCTTCATTGGAAGGGGCGGGATCCCCCGAAGGATGGTTATGGACAAACACCAGGGCTGCCGCCCTATTTTCTAGAGCCAAAGTGACCACCTCCCGAGGATAGATGGCGCTTCCAGTCAAGCTGCCAAGGAACACGTCCTGATCAGAGATCAATTCGTTCTTGCGGTTTAGAAAGAGGACCTTAAACACCTCCCTTTTCAGATCGCGCATGGAATGAAACAGATAATCAAACACCGCCTTTGATGAGCCGATAAAGGCCTTTCCCTTTGCCCTGTCCTTGAGATACCTCCTGGCCACTTGATGGACAAAATTCAAATAGAGGGCATTTTTGGGGCCAATTCCCTTGATCTCGGTGAGTTTTTCTTTGGGCGCGGAGAGGACTCCGGATAGGTTACCAAACCTTTTCAAGGCTTCTCTCGCCTGGGGCTTCACATCTCTTCTGGGGGTGCCCAGGGAGAGGAGGAACTCCACCACCTCTTCGTCCGAAAATCTCTCGAGGCCAGCATCCATAAATCTTTCCCGCAATCTCTGACGGTGGCCTTCCCCCTTTTTTTGCCAGTCTTTCTTGTCCATGGTGATGGGTGGGTGTGCTGGAGGCGTATGTTCCTGTTTAGAATCGGAAAACCCTGAGCCGTTGAAGCATACAACCTTCGCCGGGTGTAGTCAATCCAGGGAAGATCATTAGGGCAGGGCACTTTCTTTTTTGCAGAATTTTTTATAAACATATATAATATAGAATTCTGATTATTCCAGATGCGAATTCGTGAGGATACTTGCTTGATGTTTCTATTAAAAATCCTATTTTTTCTCATTCTCTCTCTCATGTACCAACTCATCCTTACCGAGGGTGCCTGGGCATGGGGGCCAGGCATACATACGGTAATTGGCTGTACAATACTGGATGAATTGAGCCACATATTCCCCCCTGTTGCTAGGGTTATTCAATTGTTTCCAATGGAGTACCTCTATGGGAGTCTGTCGGCCGATTTCTTTGTGGGCAAGGGGCAGAAAAGTAAAGATGGTCACTCCCATAACTGGGACACAGGTTTCAGATTCTTTGAGGAAGCAGGGGATGATAGGGAGACAGCGTACGCATATGGGTTCCTTTGTCATCTCGCGGCAGATGTGGTAGCCCACAATTACTATGTGCCCAACCTCATTCACAGTGTGTCCGCATGGAAGCGGGTGGGGCATATCTATGTGGAGGCGAAGGCAGATCACTTCGTCGGACCCGTTTATACAAGAATTGCAAGGGATCTGTTGAGCAGGGAGGAGTTGGGTTGTGACGAACTCCTCAGATCGGCTGTGCGAACAAGCAAAAACGGCCTTAAGACAAGGAAACATCTCTTTACGCAGTCCGTGAAACTATCCGATTTTCTAAACTGCTCACAACCCATAGGTCTAGTGAGTAAAGGATCTCGGTACCAGATTTCCCCGGAGTATTTAAACTTTATGATCAACCTGGCATATCGTCTTGTAAGAGATTTCTTAACAAATACAGAATCATCACCCTGCCTTTCCTACGACCCGATAGGGAGCAGAAATCTCCGTCTGGCCACCCGTAACGGAATCCTCTCAAAATTCTTCAATATTTCTCGGCCCATGCATCTTTTCAATGTGGATCAGGAGCTCCTCAAACTATAAGGGATTTGAGTCCTCATTCCTCCACTGTTGCGTCATGGGAACAAAAAAGAGCGAGAGAACAGAAAGAGAAAGTTATCTGTCCTGTCCATCCCCCCGTTGCACAGTCCTTGGTTCCATGTTAATAAAGAGGCTGTCGGAAAACGCCCATCTGCCATTCGACAAGCTCATGGCCCTGAGCAAAGCCGAAGGGCTGCGTTACCCTCATCCCTCGTCACTGCGGCGTACTTCTATGTACGCCTCGTTCCTCGGGATTTCGGAAGCCCCCGCACCGCCCCGCAAGCGGGATCTACGACAAGCGGGATTTCGCGCGGCTCAACTTGCATATGGACATTTTCCATCAGCCTCTCAGAAACCGGTTTTTCGACAGTCTCAAAAGAAAGCTGCAAGACTTTTGAGCCTTAAAGGGGTCTCATAAAACCCATGAATGTGATCAGGATACTTCCAGAAAAGGTAGCCTCTCAGATAGCCGCGGGGGAAGTCATAGAGAGACCTGCTTCTGTTGTCAGGGAATTACTGGACAACAGCATTGATGCGGGATCGACCAGAGTGGTCGTAAAGATTCAAAATGGGGGGAAAAGACTCATTAGGGTGAGTGATAACGGCGTGGGGATGGGCCGGGACGACCTGCTTTTGTGCCTTGAGAGATACGCCACAAGTAAGATCAAGTCGGTCTCTGACCTCTTCTCCCTTGGTTCTCTGGGGTTCAGGGGAGAAGCCCTTCCAAGTACAGCCTCTGTATCACGAATGGAGATCACGTCACGCCCTACCGAGCAGTTGATCGGGCACCGGGTGAAAGTTGATGGCGGTAAACTGAGATCAGTTGATGAAATCGGCTGTCCAGCTGGGACTATCGTAGAAGTAAGAGATCTTTTTTACAATGTGCCTGCCAGGCGAAAGTTCCTCCGGGCTGACAAGACAGAAGCTGATCACATTATCGATAGCCTGTCTAGGATCGCCCTGCCATTTCTGCACATACATTTCAGACTGGAGGACAGGGACAAGACCATCCTAAATCTCCCTCTCTCAGGGAACGATTTAAACCGTCTTTCGGTGCTGATGGGACGGGACGTGGCCCGGACCCTGGTGGACCTTGATCAACAGGCAGGAGAACTCAAGATCAAAGCCTACCTGGCCCCCCCAGATTTGAACAGAAGCAGGGGGGATCGTATTTTCATATACGTTAATAACAGGAGCATTCGGGACAGGCTCGTTACGCGGGCGGTCATGGAAGGTTATGGGCAACGTCTGATGAAGGGACGCTATCCGCAGGCCGTCATCTTTTTGGAGGTAGACCCCTCTTTGGTGGATATTAATGTTCACCCAACAAAACAGGAGATACGCTTTCGCAATAGCCGTCTGGTCTATCAGACAATCATATCAGCTATTGAGGACACCTTGGGACAGCGATTTCATGCTATTTTTGAAACCGGCTTCGATCAGGGGTACAGAGAGCTGAGAGAGATGGGGGAGAAGCATTTAGGCGGGGTGGACATGGCGGATCGGCAGGGGGAGTATTCGCTGGCAGCAGATGAGAAGTTGGGTGCCCCCGCGGGATTATTTCAAGAGCCCTATTTTGTGAAAGAGGGTCCCCGGGTCATCGGCCAGCTGAAGGACACCTATATCCTTTGCCAGACAAGAGATGGTCTTCTCATGGTGGATCAGCATGCGGCCCATGAAAGGATCGTGTACGAGACCCTTAAGGGGGCATATAAGACCATGCGAATTGAACGCCAGTCTTTTTTGATCCCTCATAAATTGGAAGTTTCAGTCAATGAAGAAAGGATTATCCAGCAGAAGCTGGATCAACTCGTGAAATTGGGATTGGAACTGGAGCACTTTGGGGGCAGGACCTTCCTGCTGAGATCTGTGCCTTCTTCTCTGATTCATGCGCAATGGGAGAACTTCTTGTATGACCTTATTCCGGTGCTGGAAGAGGAGGATGATCTATCAAGTGACAAGGCCATGGACAGGCTATTGACCGTCATGGCTTGTCACGGCGCTGTCAGGGCGGGAAAAAGGATGTCTCATGAAGAGATGA
>DAOVAK010000669.1 GCA_030671095.1 Deltaproteobacteria bacterium
CCGGGCTAGAACTTTACGGTCTTGCAAATTTCCTCATATTCCTTAATCTCCTCAGGCGTCAGTTCTCGGCGGAGCAGCTTTTTATTGACGAGAATGGGTATTTTTCTGTTTAGGGCCAGGGCCACTGCATCGCTGGGTCTAGAGTCAACGAAATGTTCCGTGCCATCGGCACGAAAGAACACTTTGGCGTAAAAGGTGTTTTCAACCATGTCAGATATCTCTATCCGCAAAAACTCCACCGGGAGATTGTCACTAATTGTCAAATAGAGGTCGTGAGTTAAGGGCCGTTTTGGCTCCACCATGCCTTTTTCCTTAGCGATAGCGGCAAATTCCGAATCTCCCACAAACATGATGAAATGATGTTGGTCCTCTTCGTTTTCCTTGAGTACCACCATGTTCCCCGAACTGCGGTCACTTTTGAGATAGACTTCATTGACGGTAACGAATGTTTTTTTTGCCATGCTTTACTCTCCTCGATCTCTCCAAGACTCACGGAAGCGTCCAACAATTCGACGGTCAAAGTTTACCCTCTTCGGATATCTTCTAGATTATCCATTATAATGACCTAGTGCGATTTTTAAAAGGCTTTTACAGCTTTCTAGGAGAAACTTTGTTTAAAGTTTTTTCATTGCCAGACCCCTTCATACCATGTTAGCTTTGCCAAAAGTTCCGCTATTTGACTTAGATCAAAGCATCGCCGCGAAGGGTGTTTTACCATTGCGGTCAATAGTCAAAACATAAGCGGAGGTGCATTATGGCAATGAGGAATATTGTAAAAATTGATGAGGAAAAATGTGACGGTTGTGGGCTGTGCGTTATAGAATGCGCAGAAGGAGCCCTGGAAATCCGCGACGGCAAGGCCAAGATTATCAAAGAGATGTATTGTGACGGTCTGGGTGCCTGCATCGGCGAGTGTCCCCAGGAAGCCCTCACAATAGTAATGGAAGAGGCAGACCCCTTTGACGAAGAGGCCATGGAAGAGCACCTCAAAACGCTCAGGGGGAAGCAAGCACAAGAATCACCGCCTGAGTTGGAAGCTGGCTGTCCCGGGGCCAAACTGGTGCATCTCCAGTCTCAACCCTCTGCCGCACCATTACAGGAAGGTGAGGCTCCAGTTTCGGCGTTGCAAAACTGGCCGGTGCAAATCCACCTGCTGCCTGTATCCGCTCCTTTTTTTAATGGGGCCGAGCTGCTCATTGCAGCGGATTGTGTTCCTTTTGCCATGGGAGGATTTCATTCACAACTCCTTCAGGGGAAGATATTGGCGATAGGATGTCCCAAGCTGGACGATACAGGGTTTTATATTGACAAACTTTCGCAAATATTTGCCAATAATGAAATCAAATCAATAACTATCGGCTACATGGAGGTCCCCTGCTGTGCCGGGCTGTTGCACGTGGTACACAAGGCCCTGGAAGCCAGTGGTAAAGCGATACCGGTGGACACCGTCAAGGTGAGTGTCCGAGGTGAACTGCTTCAAGAGCAAGAACAAGATGATTCCCTTGAGGGGAGCTCATCTTAGCTGTTTCAGCAGATTACCAGAGATTACAGAGTCCGTGTCTTTAACCCTAACGTTGCATACCCAAACCGGTAAAAATCGCTGCGCTCGCGTGATAACGCGCCATCTGAGAGCGTGCTCGCCTCGGACAGGATCTCACGTACGGTCAAGTACTGTTCATCCTGTCCTAGCCTGCGCGCGTCCACATTTGGCGCACTCTGACGCGTTTTCCCTCGGCGTGGGTATGCAACGTTAGGGTAGAGCCTTATGCAGTCATGGTGCAGTACGGTTCACTCCAATTGAGATGTCAGTAAAGAATTTCGTTGCCACAGGTAGGGAGGGGGAAAGCAATGGCGAAGGTTACTCTGAGGCCTGTTTTCATTGAGGCAACCACGCTTCCCGATTCCTGGTTTCAGATTATCTGGAATCTGCTTGATCACGGGCGGGAATTTGCAATTGATCGCGGCTCCTATGCTGGACAAAAGCGAATGGAGCTGGACTATGTAACGGTTCACATTAAACATCCCGGGGTAAGGCCGCTTCTACCGGATATCCCGGCCCATCTGGGTATTCCCAACCCGGTGGCAGAAGACTACCTTGACGACTACCTGCCATATCTCATGACACCTCATAAAGAGCCCGATGAGGACTACACCTATGGTGAACGGTTGGCTGGAGGGGCAGGAATTGATCAGATCCAGACGGTGATCGATACCTATAAGAGCCATGGGTTTCGCAATAATCAGATGGTTATGACCGTGGGAATGCCCACCGACTTGAATTTGGAGGATCCTCCCTGCTTGCGTCATATCGATACCCGCATTCAGGATGACCGACTTCACTTCTTTGTTTATTTTCGTTCCTGGGAT
>DAOVAK010000492.1 GCA_030671095.1 Deltaproteobacteria bacterium
GCGGCGCTCGGTACCTTTACCTTTGGCTGGCTATTCATGGGCAAATATCCATGGTTCCTGACAGGGGTATGCGCCCTGGACTGGTACTTTGTCAATCTGTTCAACCGTATTGTGGACCTCAAAGAAGACGAGGCCAATGAAATCCGCGGCACAGATTTCGTCGTGCGGCATCGCCGATTGCTGCTGGGACTCTGTTTTGCCCTTTTGGTTGTCTCCCTTGTGGTTGTCTATTTCATAAATCCTGCAATCACCCCTTTACGTATCACATGCCACTTGATGGGTCTCTTCTACAATTGGCCCCTCTTGCCTGGAGGGCGCCGTCTCAAGCAGCAGTACTTCTGGAAAAACACCACTTCAGCCGTTGGCTTCCTTTTCACTGTCCTTGGATACCCACTCGCCACCCTGGCCTGGGAAAAGGGTTTGCATCATTTTCCACCAGGGATCACTTGGACGACCGTGGTCTTCTCGGCCCTCTTCCTCTTTCTTTTTGTGCTCAGTTATGAAGTGATATACGACCTCCGGGATGTGCAAGGCGATAAGTTGGCTGGGATCCGAACTTATCCCGTGGTGCACGGAGAACGCACGGCTATTCACATCGTGGATGGCCTTCTCTTCTCTTCCTTGGTCATTCTTGCTGTCGGCTATGTGTCCGGCTTTGTTCCCTGGCGGATCTTCATCATGGCAGCCGCTCCTGTCATTCAGTATGTGGTGTACAAACGTGCCTTGCGTCGAGGCATTTCACCGAAGGACTGCATTGTGCTTACATGGATCGGCGCGGCCCTATTCATCATCTATCATCTATGGGTCTTAGCCGATCTGCCAGGCGCGGGACTCTAAGCATGCTGCTCCTGCAACTGACTGGCCTCGCCCTCGTTGCCTTCTACGTCCTATTCCGCATTATAGACCAGGCCGAGCCCAGACAGTTTCTCACCAGATTGGCCCTTGTCTCTGTTGCATGTTGGATTGCTGAAGAAAGTTGCATTCTCCTTTACAAATTCTACGGTTATAGTCCGTCCTGGAGCCTTTTTTTGGACCAGATACCCCTTCTGATCATTCTCATCTGGCCCGTCATTATCCACTCCGCATGGGATCTGGCATCTCAACTTCTGCGCCCAGCGCACAAGTTCGTGCCGCTGGCCGCCGGTGCCATCGTATGCACAGACGCCGCACTTCTTGAGCCGGTGGCGGTGAATGCCGGCCTTTGGTCCTGGAACGCGCCCGGGATATTCCATGTCCCACCCATCGGCATTCTTGGATGGGGTTATTTCGCCTTTTTCTGCACCCTCATGCTCCAACGGGTAATTCGGCCAAACCAATCAAGGGGAGGGGCTTTACTGCTTCCGCTGGTTTCTGTCATCGGGACTCATCTGTTGCTCTTAGTAACCTGGTGGGGGGCGCTGCGGTGGGTCAGTACTTCTGCAAACAGCATGGTTGCGGTTGGTGCCGTGTGGGTCCTCTCACTCGCATTGGTTTACACGATCCTGCGACGCGGGACGGGAAGACGCGTAGAGAGGAAAGCCCTTTTATTGCGTCTTCCGGCCGCATTGTTTGTCTTCCTCTTGCTCGCCCTAAACGCTGGTGGTTCCGGCCTTCTGGTGGTCTATGCCCTCGCCTTCGTACCCCCCTATCTCACCCTAATGGCCCAGCAATACGGGGCGTAGCCTCATCCTAAAGAAGAGAATGAGACAGGCCCAGATATAGGTTCGCACGCTTATTGGCATTTGGGCCTTCGAGGAGCCCCGCAGGGCTGGAACCACATTAAAGGCAATCAATCCATATCATAATCGGGATACACCATGGAAAAATGGAATTTGTCCTCCAAGACCTTCACGTCTCTCATTCTTTGAGAGTCAAGAAATGTTTTGTACACAGCATCCTCTTTATTTATGGCCTTATCAAGGATCTTCTGTTCAAGGAGTGACAAGGCCTGAATGGATTTGTCGCACACCGGGTATCCCTTGTCATCAATGGGAATGGTAGGCCCGAATGAGACCCTGGAAATATTGTTGATATCTACGAGTTTGACTTCTCCTTCAGGCGTGAGTAGAAGATTTCCAACGCCTGCCAGATCAGGCACGTGATTCGCCTCCAAGGCCACTCTCTTCACGCCTTCTATGAATTTATTGACCCTCTTCTGAGCCCTTTTGACCAGACGCTCCGTACTCAGGTCCGAGGTCTCTGTTGCGTCCTTGCCCATGCGGCTGAAGAGTTCGGCCAGATGGGCTTTTGTGATGGGACTCCATGGATCCAGAATTTCCCCCTCCACAGCCTCCTGAAGACCGCAAAGGATGAAGTCTCGTTTTCCGTCCATGATGTAATCCACAAGGAATTCATCTGACATGGCCACATGATCAGGAGCCAAATATTTCTCAATGATTTTCACCCTCTTCACTTCTTCCAGAGCTTCGTCCAGACTATTGAACTGAGTCCTGAATATCCTCAACATCTTTATAGGCTTGGCTTTTGGGAACCACCTCACGCCCTCTATGACCACCCCGGTTCTCTCTCTTTCCACCTCCTCCCTTCGCAGGACTTCCATAACATGGGACCGTAAACCTTGCTTGTAATGCCTTCGAAAAAAATAGGTCCCAGGTTCTCTGACAAAGTTCAAACCAACCACCTCTTGATGGTTCAGGGAAGGCTTATTTCTTATGTCCTCTGCCATTTTAGTCTTTTCCAAAAATCCCCCCGCCCGCCTCGCCCGTCCGCCTCGCCTGCTTGGCTGGAGGGCGGGCCTGAGCGAGCAGGCTCGCGATGGCGATTTAATTGCCCATCAAGGGTGACCATATATTTTCATAATGACAAAGGATGTCAAACAATAATTATTGCCACGCCTTTTCCTTTGACACCAAAGAGCCATTTCTCCTATACTGCCTCAAAGGCTTAGAGATTTCCTGCCGCATTGACTCTCTAACGTCTCAAGCAAACTCGTCATGGCGCGATAGGGGTTTAAGATCCCCCCGATCGCCTGCGTGCAATTTGCATTCTGCAGTCTCAAACAAAAAGGAGAAGATTATGACTGTGAAAGACCGGGAGGACGGGTCCTCCTGGGTAGAAAATATTATAGTTGACTTCATTCAACGGTCCCCGGAAAACAACCTGCAGAATGAAAGCAACGAAAAGGCCTGGGAGGATGCTCTTGTGGGCTTTTCAAAAGGGGATGATCCTCTATACATGGCCTTTAAGGAGTATGTGGGG
>DAOVAK010000774.1 GCA_030671095.1 Deltaproteobacteria bacterium
AAGTCTTCACAATTATGGTCAACAATTTGATAGTTATTCACAACCTCCTTGCCAAACATAAAAAGCTTTTCCTCAGGGGTGCTAGCACGGTGCATACCAGTTCCGACAACAATTACGATGTTGTTTCTCTTGACCCCTGCACGCTCTATGATCTCAAAAAGTGGCAGTAAAACCCCATTCTTTCCTTTATAAGGTACAGGGCGGGTAATATCAGAGACTGTAACGCAAACTGTTACCTCTCCCACAGGTTTTCCCTTGGAACAAACGATTTCTTCTAACTTTGGTGAGCCAACAGGATTATTTAAGGCATTTGAAATTTCTTCTTTTGAATGGGCAAGAGGGATCATTTTTTTCATGTGTAAGATAACACAGCCTGGGGGGACTAATATATCGAGGAAATCATCCCCAAATTCTACCTCAATCTTTTTCCAACCTTGGGTGTCAGCTTTGGCAATAATATTAGCTATCTTGTCCTTCATAACTATCCTGCAAGATTAATATAGTAATTCATCCACAGGCAGGTGAAAAACTGAAGCGAACGGGTATGCCTACTATACAACAAATCACTCATCCACCGTCCAGGACAGATCAGGAGTTCGCCTGTGCCAGTCGGTGATCTGCTGAAATGCATATCCGGCGCGCAGCACCACATCTTCCTGGAAAGGTTTACCATATATCAGCAACCCGATGGGGAAACCTTCCTTAGTGAATCCGCAAGGGATGCTCAAGCCGCACATATTCAAAACGTTTCCGATGCGTGTATTACGAAGATAGAGGGTATTTCGCTTCAAATAATTATCCAGGTCTGTATCTACCTCGCTCACCGGTTGCGCGGGTACAGGTGTCGTAGGGACTATCAGAGCATCTACATCTTTTAAGGTGTTGCCGGCCTCTGATCTAAGCCGCTTGGTAGCAACGCTGTTTTCCAGGTAAGTACTTGCCTGGACATCCTTCCCTTTAATCATTCTGTGGGCCACCACTGGATCTAACTCGTCGAAATGCTCTTCCAACAATCTCTTGTTGAGCGTATAACCTTCTGCAGCGACAATCACTCCACCGGGATTTAACTGCAATGCCTCTTGTGCTTCAGTGAATTCAATACTGCTTACCTGAGCGCCCAGTTCTTCGAACACGCTGCCGCCTTCCCGTACGGCCTTTTCAACTTCAGGGTGGAGATCTTCCTGGAACATCGACTCGGCAAAGGCCAAGCGCATTCCTCGCACTCCATTTTTCAATTCCTTTAATACATCGTGCGGAGTGCGACCCAGGGTTGTCTCGTCATTGATGTCAGCGCCTTGTACACATTGATAAACCAAGGCGGCATCTTCCACCGAGCGTGTTAAGAATCCGACCGAATCCAGCGTCCAACTTAGCGGATAAACACCAGCCCGGCTAACCCGTCCCACAGTGGTCTTCAATCCCACTGTTCCACATAAAGAAGCGGGAACACGCACCGATCCTCCGGTATCTGCCCCAAGAGCCATGGGGACCATTCCGGCAGCAACGGCAACCCCGGAACCACTGCTGGAGCCGCCGGGCAAATGGTGGTCCTGGCTCCAAGGATTGTGGGGGGTACCGTGATCATGATTAATCCCTAGCCCGCTAAAGGCAAACTGAACCGTATTGGTTTTGCCCAGCAGGATCATTCCGGCCTGGGAAAGCTTATAAATTACCGCGGCATCCTTTGAAGCAATATTTCTTTCCAGCAATTTCGCGCCGGCTTTAGTGGGCAACCCTTTGACATCAAATAGATCTTTGGCAGCATACGGAATGCCATGGAGAACTCCCAAATCCTTTCCGGCCCGCAAAGCCTGGTCTGCCGACCGTGCTTGTTCAATCGCACTTTCATTGCACAA
>DAOVAK010000621.1 GCA_030671095.1 Deltaproteobacteria bacterium
TTCATCCTGGAATTTTCAAAGCCCCCCAGATTTGACGCGGTCCTCTTGCTTTCGATACCTCATCAGTGGTTCGCTTGCGCCCGTCTCCCTGACCCTCACCTGCCACGATCCTCAGCCGTGACTTTTCCTAAACGCTCACCACCCTGGCTCTTTACCAGAGCAGCTTTAGGTGGCTTGAAGCCTGCTCCTGCAAGCCGACTTAGAGGGGCCTTCCGTCATCTTCTGCGCAGCTCCCCGCACCCTCAGATAATCTATCTCCCAGTGCACGTTCGTGGCGCACTTTGAAACGCAAATCAATACTTTTTAATCACCTTCTGACGCAAGAATTCATCTGAGACTGTCGAAAAACCCCTCGGATTCTGCTCTATCGGACCCTATTTATTACACACCCAGTTTGTCTGCAATTGAAGTATTATAGATAAGTGATTTGTTATATAACTTGTTGTTTTTACTTCAATAATTGACGTTTTTGTGCTATACAATGATCATCTATCATTGCTTAACGGGAATCCAAAACAGGGGAACGAGGGTACATCAGACATGGCAAAGTACAAACGATACAGCTATAAGCAGATGGTCATGCTTCCTGTTTCTTTAGAAGATCAGGTTGTGCCAGGTACACTGGAGTTCGCCATCCATACGCTTGTTGAAGAGCGCATGGATGTGAGCCGGTTTGATGAGAAGTACCAAAATGATGACACCGGCCGCTTGGCCTATGATCCGAAGGTGCTTTTGAAGGTCGTCTTGTTTGGTTATTCCCGGGGCTTGAACTCTTCGCGGAAGATCGAGCGGGCCTGCCGTGAGAATGTGACCTTTATGGCGCTGGCCTGCGGGCAGTGTCCTGACCATAGCACCATTGCGGCGTTTGTTTCCTCCATGAAGGATGAGATTGTGCCCTTGTTCAGGGATGTGCTTTTGGTCTGTGAGGAGATGAATCTGCTGGGGGGTACCTTCTTTGCTCTGGATGGTCTGAGGCTCCCTTCGAATGCCTCCAAACAGTGGACGGGGACCCACGCGCAGTTGCTGAGGAAGAAGGAGCGCATGGAGACCAAGGTGAAGCAGTTGCTTGAGGAGCATGCGGAGGAGGACAAGCGGGATGAGGGCTCCCCCAACGGGGGGACTCCAACCGGGAGATTAAACCGCCAGAAACAGATCGAGAGACTTGAGAAGAAGGCCGCTCGCATTGAGAGGTTTCTGAGGGAGAACAGGCCCAAGTATGGGCCGAAGGCCAAGGAGATCACCAGCAACGTCACCGATAATGAGTCGGCCAGGATGTGGAGTTCCCACGGGTCCATTCAGGGTTACAACAGCCAGGCGCTCATTGATCGAAAGCATCAGGTGATTATCCATGCTGAGGCTTTTGGCCACAGTCAGGACTACGCGCATGGGCCGCCCTTGCTCGATGGGGCGATGGAGAACCTGCGGGGCCTTGGACATGGGGAAGATTACTTCGCGGGGAGGATCCTGACCGCCGACACGAATTATCATAGTGCGATCAATATCCGCACGTGTGACGAGATGGGGCTGGATGCCTACATACCGGACCGGTTTTTCCGCAAGAGAGATTCGCGCTTTGCCACTCGGCGCAGACCCCGAAGGCGGTTTCGCTTAGAGGATTTCCATTATGATGAGGCCACTGATCAGTATGTGTGTCCGGATGGAAAGAGGCTCAAGGTTGCGGTTCAGAGGACTTACACAGATGGCATCGTTCAGCGAAGGTATGTGGCCGATGAGGGAGATTGCGGGAGGTGTCCCTTTCGGGCCAAGTGTCTGAGCGCCAAAGGTGGTAAACGGAGGTATTTATCGGTGCCGATAGGTGTTGAGTCCAGCAATGTTTCGAAGAGGATGGCGGCAAAGGTAGACACGGAGCTGGGGCGCAAGATATATCCTCAACGCATAGCTATCGCAGAGCCGGTCTTTGCTAACATTCGCACTCATAAGCGTTTAGACCGTTTTACTCTGAGAGGGAAGATCAAGGTAAATATCCAATGGTTGCTCTATTGCATGGTTCACAACATCGAAAAGATCCTCAATTATGGCTTTACATAGCAAAACAAACGATGAAGAGGCATGCTGAGTTACCACATAAGGTAAAACCCAAAGCTATTGAGAGAGGTTAGTCAGAGGAATAACAGAAAGCTTTAAAAATGACCCCATCTGGGACAGGGACCAAATTACGTAATCACTTTTTCGACAGTCTCTCTTGAAATATACAACGAGGCAGATTTATGTCCTAAAGAAAATCGCTAACGACTTGCGCATAAGCTGCACACGAGGTGGCGCGCACCACCAAAGTGTGTCAGTTTCATGCGCTAGTTATGCAGCTTTAGTCAAGCTTTTCCACGTGAAGTTTCTTAATCACCGACCGACATCGAAATGTTTGCAATCGCAGGACGCCCGCGTTGTGAATAAAAGGCATGTCTTTCGGTGCAATATTCACGCCTACATCTCCCACGTTCCCAGTGATACCAGAATCGTTAAATTTCAACTCAAAGGTGATCCAGTCATTCAATTTGAATTCAGTTATGGACCCGAGGAGAGGATCAGGGCTTTCCTTTTGAAACTCGTCTATCG
>DAOVAK010000436.1 GCA_030671095.1 Deltaproteobacteria bacterium
TCTCATTAAAAGCCTTCTTAATGATGTTGGCGTACATGGCGGCATTATTTACAAGGATATGGATACTGCCAAAGCGGTCTACGGCTGCCTTTGCCATCGCATCGCATTCCTCCTGCCTGGTCACATCCGTCTTAACAAAGATGGCCTCGCTGCCCGCCTTCTCTATGGCATCAACCGTCTCCTTGCCATCCAGAATGTCAGCGATCACGATTTTTGCTCCCTCTTTTGCATAGCCGACACCGATTGCAGCCCCGATTCCTCCGGCTGCGCCTGTAATAATGGCCACTCTCTCTTTGAGGTTCATTGCTTTCTTCCTCCTTTTTCAAGGTCTCTATGGATGACGAGAGCTTATCTTTTATTTAATCTACGTGAACACCTGTGGTGGCTTTTGGCAGTTTCAACGGGATTGTACGGCAAGCAATAATATCAACGCCCAAATCCAGAACATTCCCTATCACTGTTTGCCCCACCTCAACCGGTTCCGTTACTGAATGCTTTGAAATGGTTTTAACCACCTCGACAAGTCTTTCTTTCGGGATCTCCTTATTTGACCTTACGGGTAACAGAGGGACTCCTTGGATGTGCGTACCTATCGTGGTTGTCAAGATGCGCCCAGGAAAAAACACTTCCCTTTCGGCATATTTAACGCCCTTTTTGCATCTATGGCCCTCAACATCTGTGACTTCTTGCCCCTCAACTTCCACTTTCATATCGCACCCTAAGGGGCACATAATGCATATGACCTCCTTACTCATCATTCTCCTCCTTTCCCCTCTGGTGGCAAGAGACAGTAATCTCACCAGCTTCACGAAACGCCTCCAAATCAGACTGTTCCAGGCTTATTTTGACCACTTCAGTGGGGCTAACCACTCGATACTTCTTTCGATAGTCACCCACTCTTACCTCCGCTTTATACATTGGCTCCCGCACGCGTAATGCGATTTCCACCTTGTCCATGCCGACTATCTTGTGCGGGGTAACGGTCCTGATATTGTCTCCAGGCACCACTCTGATTTCCTTGGCCTGCTTCTTCAGTTCGCCTGCCACATATTTTGCGGCGTTCAGTCCTGTCGTTTCACCGTCCAGAGTCACATTATCCACCAAATCCCATACCTGAACCACATTTCCTGCAGCAAAGACGCCATCAACATTGGTTTGGAGGAATTCATCAATGATTGGGCCACCGATTTGAGGATCAAGGGTAATCCCTGCTTCCACCGACAGCTCATTCTCTGGGATCAATCCGACGGAGAGCAGGAGGCAATCACAGCTCATACTCTGCTCGCTGTTCATGTCAGGGTTCCCCTCTTTATCAACCCGGGCTATTTTGACCCCCTCAACTCTGTCGTTTCCATAAATCTCCGTCACCGTATGTTCCAGCAGGAGTGGTATGTCAAAATCGTGCAAGCACTGAACCTCATTGCGAATGAGGCCGCCCACATGTGGCATGATTTCAACGACGGCTTTGACCTGGGCTCCCTCCAGGGTAAGACGCCGCGCCATGATCATACCGATATCTCCGGATCCCAATATGACAAACGCTTCTCCCGGCAGAAAGCCATCCACATTAACCAGTTTTTGGGCCAGACCGGCTGTAAATATTCCCGCAGGACGGCTGCCCGGGATGCCAATGCCAAAACGCGTCTTTTCTCGGCACCCCATGGCCAAGACAACCGACCTGGGTAACACCTTGAATTCACCCCATTCCGGGTTAATCGCTACAATGCTTCGGTCAGGGTAAAAGTGGGTCACCATGGTGTTCAGGCATAGCTTGACGTCTGTTGAAGCAAGTTGGTTAATAAATTTTTCAGCATACTCGGGCCCCGTCAGATCCTCGTCGAAATAGTGCAACCCGAAACCATTGTGGATACATTGGTGTAAAAGGCCGCCTGGATACTCAGCCCGCTCAAGAAGCAAGATATTCTCCATTCCCGCCTCTCCAGCCCTTATGGCCGCCGCCATGCCCGCAGGACCCGCTCCGATAATCGCCAAATCCACTTCTTTCGTGATCATATGGCAACCCTCCCCTTGCTTTCTTCCCATAATGATTTTGTTTTCCCTTTTAATATATAGGAGCCGCCGCCTCTCTTGGTTATTTCTGGTGGAGAGACGTTGAGTTCCTCTGCCATGATCTTTAGCACCCGTGATGTGCAAAATCCTCCCTGGCATCGACCAAAGCCTGCCAGGGTCTTAAACTTGATCTCATCGAGGGTTCTGGCACCGGTTCTTACGGCCTCCCTGATCTCCTGCTCCGAAACCTTTTGACAACGGCAGACCATGCGTCCATAGCGCGGTTCAGCCTGGATCACAGCGTTCTTCTCCCATTCTGGCAGATCAACAAATCGTGGCGCCTTGTACCGATAGGGATTGAAATCACTTCTCGTGGTCAATTCAAGGCCCTGATCGGCGAGCATTCGGACGATTTCACGGGCTATGGCTGGTGCCGGCCCGAGTCCAGGTGCGCTAACCACCGCATTGATGAACCCTCTCTTGGGGGCCTCCAGAAGATGGTCATTGGGGTCTTTCGTGTTAAATGTGAGAAACCCGGAAAAGCTCGAGATGAGTTGTCTCTCCGAAATGGAAGGCACAAACTCGGGAATCCAGGACAACAACTGCTCGACGCCCTCCCTTGTGGTGCTCTTGTCTTCCTTGTGAGTCATGGGCTCAAAGGTGTGAGCCACGATCAGGCTGTTGTGTGCGGTGGGGATGAACAGCCTTCCCCGCTGGGGGCGCGGAGTGGCACAAATCACATGGTGAACCTGGTCTCTATTCTCCATGACCAGCAACTGGGTTTTCCATCCGCTGACCTCAAAATCGGCCGTGTCCACCATTTTTGCGATCTCGTCGGCATAGAGCCCGGCCGCATTGACCACGTACTCTGCCTTGAAAGAGCCGTTGTTCGTCTTAATGAGATAATACCCCTTTTTCTCCTCAATGCCTTTGACCTCAGTCTCCTTGTATAGACTTGCCCCATTCTGCTCGGCGTTTTCTGCAAAGGCTATGGCCCAGGACATGGGGAGAACCACCGATTCATTGGCGTCAAAGAGACCGCCGATGAATTTTGGGTGAACATCAGGCTCCAACGCCTCCACGCCATTTCTGTCAAGGACACTGATCCCCCGGATCTCCAGCTCATCTGCCACGCCCTTGATCAGTTCGATCATTTCCAAATCTTCTTTGTTCTCGGCAAGCACGAGCCTGCCTGGCTGTATGATTTCCTCGTTTAAAACATGGGCCAGGGAAAAGAATTCGTCCCGACCCGTGTTCTGCAACTTTTCCTTAAGACCGAAAGGTCGAAGCAGGTGATCCTTGAAGGGTATGTCACCGTGGTACTTGACCGTTCTGGATGTCAGGTGGGCAATGCCGCCGTGCAGCAATCCCTGGCAAGCCTTGGTCACCCCGAACCCACAGCCGCCCTCTTTCTCAATTAGACATGCATCCAGCTTGAATTTAGACAACTCTCGAATAATGGCGGCCCCGGTGATACCCCCTCCGATAACGGCCACCTGGGTTTCAGTCATTTTTCCACCCATAAGATATCTCCTTTAAT
>DAOVAK010000044.1 GCA_030671095.1 Deltaproteobacteria bacterium
GGGGAGACTTGAAGGCCTTTTTCAGGAGTTGAATGCCTCCAAATCCGGAATGGGAGAGGTTGTCAGGGCTAAAGGGATATTCAGGGTCCGTGATAAATGGACCCTGATGGAACTGGCCTCAGGGGAGTTCTCTTCTCAACCGGTCGGGAATTCCAACGAGAGTAAAGTTTCTATTATCGGCCAGGGATTGGACCGGGAGATGATCAGAGCCGCTCTTGATCAGTGTGTCGTGAAGAAGGAAAATCTCAATTTATAGTTCAATGAAATAAGGTCTTTCGATGAAGGGCATTATTTCTGAGAAAGGAGGAGGAAAATGGTAGAAGCCACACTTATGGCAATCAGTCTTATGTGGATCCCGGTGGGATTTTTGCTCCTGGGATATGGAGAGGCCAAGGGGACGGGGGCCCTGGTTATCATGGTGGGCGTCCTTGTGCTAGTATCTGCGGTCATTGAGGCAGCCGTCTTCAAGGACCCCTGGATTGCGGCCCTGCTCTTTACCTACGGCCTTTTTTACTTTATCGTCGGTTACACACTATTTGCCGGGCTGGAAAATATGAAGGCCGCGGGCAATGCCAGCTTTACGCTAATCCCCATATCCATTGTGTACGTAATTCTCTCTCTTACCGGAGGGCCGGTTTTAGAAGGTGGCAAGCAGTTGGTCGGCAAGAGCAATTTTCTGGCTCTGGCCTGCGCCGGTTACACGGTTCTCTATATCATGGTCTGGCTCAATGCATACGAAAAGTTCTCTGCCAAGACCTTAGGGGTGGCGCTCATCATATGGACAGTTGTAGGTCTTTGGGTCCCTGCCTTCTGGCTGCTGGCCGCAGGTAAACTGCCGTTTTAGGGATATTGAGAGGTTCACCCATCATTTCTCTAAGGAAAAACTATATGTCATGATTTGGTGTGCCTCTCATTGGCTTCGTAAGCGATAGTGACACGAGCTTATTTTCTTCGCAGGTAGAAATTAGCTCGCCGTGGACGAAAAAATGGCACAAAACGCGGACAAAACCAGACCCATCGTATTGATTGTTGATGACCAGTACCAGACCTTCCGTTCCTTGCCCCGATTGATATCTCCGGACGTATTTTTGTCCATCTGGGTGCTGGACGAGCAACAGGGCTTGAAGGCTTTGAAAGATCAAGGCGACAAAGTGCGGATAGTTATTATTGATCTGAAATCTTCCGGTATGGGAGGAGGGGGGTTCTTGCACCGGGCCAGGCAGATCGCCCCTCACGCAGCTATCCTGATTACTTCACCATTGGGTCCATTTTTGTACCAGGGCGGTACTTTTTATGATTTCTCGGGGCAAACATTGAAACACAACATCAATGCCATCTTGCTGAGCATTGTGCAGAAGATGGATAGAGGGCATGGGCACGAGGAAAACAAAAAGCGACCACCTAAATCCAAGGAACGGTTCGGGGTCATCATTGGTAAGAGCAAAGGCATTAATGAAATCTATCACCTCATTGAACAGCTCAGGGATTCCTCTGCCACCGTGATGATCCAGGGGGAGAGTGGTAGCGGAAAGGAGTTGGTCGCCCAGACGATCCACCAGACCAGCACCCGAAGGAATCATCCCTTTGTGGCTGTAAACTGCGGGGCCATTCCTGCAAATTTGATAGAGAGTGAACTGTTCGGCCATGAGCGAGGGGCCTTTACCACGGCCATTCACCAGAGAAAGGGCAAATTTGAGATTGCCCATGGCGGGACCCTTTTTTTGGACGAGATCGGTGAACTGGACAGGGAACTGCAGGTCAAGCTATTGAGGGTTCTTCAGGAAAAAGAATTTCAACGGGTGGGGGGGAACCGGTCATACAAGACCGATGTCCGTATTATTGCCGCCACCAGTCTTGAATTGAAGAAATCCGTCCGGGCAGGGCATTTTCGAGACGACCTTTACTATCGTCTGAATGTGGTCCCCATCCATATCCCTCCCTTAAGGGAAAGACGGGAGGATATTCCACTCTTGCTGGATCATTTTTTCCACAAATCTGCCAGGGACATGCACCGCTCCGTACCTTTCCTTGCCCCGGAGACAAGGAGTCTTTTGCTGGATTACTCCTATCAGGGCAATGTTCGGGAATTGACCAATATCGTGGAACGGCTTCTGGTGATCTGTTCCAATGGGGAAATCACCTACCATGACCTCCCGGAAGAATTGCGTGAGGAAGCGGGCCGGTCACCCGGGTCGACCAAGCTGTTAAAGAAATTGCCGGACGGCGGGGTCCCCTTGCAGGAGTTGGAAAAAGAACTGATCCTGAAAACCCTAACAATGACCTCCTGGAACAAGGCGGCCGCCGCCAGGATGCTGGGAATGACCCGCCGCCTGCTCTATCTTCGGCTTGCCCGGTATGGTTTTTCTGCTCGATAACAATGTCACCTCAAGTTACAGAAAATCGGGCAACTGCACCCTGAGGTGACAGGGTTCAGTGTCATGGGTCCCTTGGCGGGAGAAATCAAGAACAATTCAAATAAAATCAAGACGTTATCAATTGTCAAAACGCATGATCTGGCACATTAATTGCAATTCATGAGAATGAGAGTTTGCATAATATGCGTTTGGGAAGGGGGTGAAAACAAAGAGATCGTCAGCCTATGGAAATCATAAGCATTCTTTCCATTTTAATACTTGAGAAAGGAGGAAAAAAATGGCACGGAAACCGATAACCAAGATGGCATATAGCAGCGGTGCGGAAATGATGTTCGGTACCGCAAAGTATCCGGTGACCACCAAAAGAGGGATCGTGATTGGGGGAGGATATGTCCATCCCGAGGTAGTACCCCATCCCAGGCCGGGCAGTGAAAAGACCATGAAGACCCTGTTGAGGGAATATGAAAAGGCCAACGGGGATGCCCTCGAGAGGATGACCATCGTGGGTCACCCCACCCTGCAGGTGGAAAATGAACACGTCTTTCAGATGACCCACAACCCCAAATGGGGCGGGGAGATCGCGGCACAGACCGCCAAGCAGATGGACGATTACCTGGAGAAGTACGGCTTGAAGGCCTCGTATCGATCCACACCGGCCGATCTGCGCAAACCCGACATGCACCACATGCGGGAGAGTGACTATACCATGGAAATCCTTGAAACTTTTAAGGAAGTTTCCAAATACGCCGATGTCGTTTCCATCGAATCCATGGGCGGCAAGGAGATCTTCGACCATGCCATCATCCGAAACGATATTGGGGGCATCCTCTTCGGCATTGGGGTTTTGGGCGCCATCGACATGGAGTGGATGTGGGATCAAATTGTTGCTATTTGCAAGGAGAACAACTGCATTGCCGGCGGGGACACCAACTGCTCCGAGGCCAACACCGCCATGTTCATGGCCGGGGGCATGACCTCCAAGGATGTGCCTCATGTCATGGCCGCCCTGGCCCGTGCCATCTCGGCCGCCAGGACCATGGTAGCCTATGAATGCGGCGCCACCGGCCCCACCAAGGACTGTGCCTATGAAGATCCCATCATCAAGGCCATGACCGGGGTACCCATCTCCACCGAGGGCAAGGCCAGCGCCTGCGCCCATTCCGATCTTGCCAGCAATATCATCATGGCCGTGTGCGACCTGTGGAGCAACGAGGCCGTGGAATACCACGACATGTTCGGCGCCACCACCACCTCGGTCTTTGCGGAGATCCTGGGTTATGATTGCGCGATCCTCAATACGGCCCTTGAACTGGGACATCAGGAAGCGGTGAAGGAAATCCTGGTCAACTCCGACATGTACCGGGATTCCCACAGCCTGATCATAGCGCCTGACAATGCGTGGGAGATCGGCAATGCGATTACCAGCAAACGCGGCACGAGCAATTATGCCAGCGCCAGGGCCGGCGCCATCAAGGCGGGCGAGATCATTCAGGGTGATGCCAAGATGAAACTGACCGCCCTTGAGAGTGATGCTCTTGACAAGGCCATGAAAGACTTAGACGCCCTGCCGGATGCTGAAGGTGACTTCATTGACCAGTGCCTGGATAAATACAAGGATGTTTTTGGATTCAATCCGGCGTCTTATGGACTCTAATCCGATTGTATAGATGGAATGCTTGATTCAAAGGGGATTAGCTGGTATACATTGTAACCGGTTATATCCCCTTTTTTTCTGAGCTATTTGGATGGTTCATAATCATAAATAGGAGAAATCAGCAGGAAGAATGATTGCTTGCACGCGATGTGGCCGCTGGCATTTGGATGCGGAAAAGGTTCTGGGCAAGAAGCTGTCTTGCTCGGAGGTCAAACAATACTGGTCAAAAATACGGGAGGAGCACCTGCAGTTAAAAGGACATCCAGCCCGGATCTCAACCGACGACTCAGGCGAGTGGGTCTGTATGAGGTGTAATTGCAAACTATAAACGGGATGCACCGATTCAATTCGCCCCATCGAAGGAGAAAAGAACCTGGCCCAGGACTAGACTTTGATTTCACCCCAGAGGGGTGGTGGTTGCTGCTAGAAAATTGCGGCTTACCAAAAAAATGGTCGCAAAAAGCACTATGATTCCAATAAATTGTAGAAATTCCGATACATATAATTAGAAGGAGTTAAGAGACCAAATGGCAAAACTGGGTATCGCCTTAGATCTGGGCACAAGCGGCTTTCGAGGACATGCAATTGATCTGGATCAAAATGGCATTATTTTATCCACCGCGATCACCACCCGGCACCCCCTGCCCGGGGCCAATGTCATTGACCATCTTCATTTTGCCCTGGAGGTCGGTCTTGAGAGGGCCCATGAGGTTATGGTGCATGCGGTAAATCAGGTCATCGATAACCTCAGGATTGAAAAAAATGAGGTGGTGCAACTGGCGGTTTGCGGCAATCCCATCCAGCTTTCCCTTTTTGAGGGGATTGAGTTCCGGGACCTGGCTTATGCCGGGAAAAGAAAACTGGAGTCCTTGGGGGTGGTTGCCCCCAAACGGGATGCCCATATCGTAAAGGCCCGGGAAATTAGCGGACTCGATCTGCCTGAAGATGCGGACATTATGATCCCGCCGGCAGTTCGCCACGAGATCGGTGCGGATGCCCTGGCCATGATGATCCAGACCGGCATGCTGGAAAAGGAGGAGGTCGCCATCGTCACAGACTACGGCACCAATGCCGAAATGGCTCTCATTTACGAGGGCACAGTTTACACCGGTTCCACGGCCGCCGGTCCTGCCTTAGAAGGTCAGCAGATCGAGGACGGCCTCTTGGCCCTGCCCGGAGCCATCTCAGATGTTGACTTCCAACCGGAAGAAAACGTCATAACCGTGGGTTTCAAACGGGTTGCCAGCGAAGACCAGCCCGGCAGAGGGAATTTGAAGACTTATGTTCTTAATCAAGAGATGATGGCACGTCCGGGAGATACGGTGGATCCCACCACCGGCAGTATATTGGAAAAGGGCGAATTAGAGGCCGTGGGCATCACGGGGACCGGGGTTGTGGCCTTGCTCAGCCAGGGGATGAAGGCCAGACTTATCCACATCCCGCGGATCAATACCGCGGATACGGAGATCCATCTGCCCAACGGGGTCAAGTTTACCGAAAAGGATCTCTTGGAGGCGGGCAAGGCCATCGGCTCGGTCAGGGCCGGTCACATCACCCTTTGTCAGGAGGCGGGCATCCAAGTTGAAGATATCGAAACCGCTTACATGTCGGGTGCTTCCGGTACTTATGTGGATGCCCTCAAGGCCCAGGACATCGGCATGATTCCCGCAAAGGTCAAAAAGATCTATCAGGTGGGAAACACTTCCCTGGCCATGGCCAGGGATATCGTTAAGGACGTAAATCACTTGTGGGATATGAAACGAGTCGCTGATGATCTGCGACAACACCACTGCATGTTTGCCGAGTCCAAGGTGTTTGAGAAGGTATATATTTTAGAGTTATCCTATTGGACAGAGGGGATGCCCATTACTCAATATCAAAAGTTATTAAAAAAATACGGTCTTCCTGCCTTACAGGAGGTGACCGATACCCCCCAGGTCATCAAGACCGTAGAAAAAGATATCCCCGACCTTGGTGTGATGGGGCTTAAGATTATCCCCGACATCGGCGAGCGCAAGACCATTTGCTTTGAGGGGTGCCTTGTCTGCAGCGATTGCATCGAGGAATGTCCCGAGATTGCCCTTTACGGGGAAGAACTCGAGGAAGGTTTTGCAATTACCATTGATTTGTCCCTCTGTGACGGGGTTGCCTGTCGGAGATGCGAAAGGGCCTGCAGCGAAAAAGGATTCGACCTCCTTGAACTGCTGACGGCCGGAGATGAACCATTGCCGGGAAAAGATGAGCAGCAGGGGATGAATTGATCATGGACAAAAACGAAGCCGATGCGTTGATGGTCTCCACCCTGAAAAAGGTGAAGGGGATCGCCAAAGCCAGTCCTTTTGCCTTCGAAGACCGCCGCAAGATCCTGGAAATTGAGCAGGATGCCGAAAAGCGGTCGTTGATGGGACTGGGCAAGGTCATCAACGTCGGTGTGAGAGATGTTCTGAATTGCGATTTGATCTATGTCGCCCTTAATAATATGGACTTTGACTGGGGTTGTCATGCCACTCTGGTATTAAAAAAGGGCGATGAGGTGGTGGGTGAAGAGGTTCGGGACGAGGGAATCATTGCCGGACTGTCCAATCGTAAAAACGTCTGGTTTATGCATAAGAATTTTGTAGTTTATAAGGATAAGATGTCTTTTCCCCAGGATATCATGCAAAAAATCTGCTATTTCGAAATTCCATGCCTTCCGGCAGAATGGTGCCTGGTGGAAGATAATACGTTTCAATGTGATTCTATTATCTATGCCAATCCCTGCACTCCCTCCGACATCTTCTTAAAGGAGCAATACTTCGACGGATTGGACGAGAAAGGCTCCGGAACGATTCTCGTTGGTATTGAATCATAGGGAAAGAAAAATTGGGTGAGACGTTTAGCCTGAATTTTTTTTTAACAAGGATACCACACCATTGGTACACGATCCAAAGAGGCCGGTGACGGTCCTGTGCTGGCAACAGCTCGGATGTAATAAAACCCTCTGCCCTGCTTATAGCAAACGGGACATGCCTTGCTGGTGTATGCAGAATACCTTGTGCAGAGAACATCGCGGGTCCGCTTTTACCCATAAATTCGAAGATTGCCTTGCCTGCTCTGTGTTTAAGGATCAGGCTGAGACCGACCCGCGCGGGTGGAACCATTTTGTTTCGGATCACGTGCGATATCTCTCCCAGGATATTCTCAAAAACACCTCTCGGAGGGAGAAAGACCTCCTCCAAATTCTGGACAATCACCCTGATGGTCTATTTACGATGGATAAAGAAGGCCGGATCACCTACTTTAACTCTGCGGCCGAAAAAATCACGGGAATCTCAGCCTCAGATGCCATGGGTATGCACTGCAGGCAAATATTCAAAACGACTACCTGCCAAATCGGCCATCCAAATAAGGACAGTACCCAGATAGAGAAAAACGTTTACAACAGGGCGTTTGCGGTGACCACTTTGGATGGCAGATCCCTTTCCATTACCTCCAGTATCTCCGTGTTGAAAGATCATGCTGGTAATGTCATTGGCGGCGTTCAGGTGTTTAAAGATGTTTCGGATCGCAAGCGATTGGAAGATGATCTCACACTTTCCGAAAGAAAATATCGGCGTATTTTCGAAGGTTCCAAAGACATGATCTTTATCACTTCCAAAGACGGCGTGATAAAAGATGTGAACCAGGCCGCAGTGGATTTACTGGGCTACGGCAGCAAGAAAGAATTGTTATCACTATTTTCAGTAGAGGAAATGTATCATAACCCCATGCACTGGCAGGTGTTTAAAAAACAGATAGATCGCCACGGGTTTGTGAAGGATTTTGAGGCTGGTTTTAAGAGAAAGGACGGGACCCGCATGCATTGTTTGTTAAGCGGCAATGCCGTCAGAATGGAAAATGAGGAGATTATTGGATACGAAGGTATCGTCAAAGATATCACGGCCAGAATGGATGCCATTCGAGACCTGCAAAAGCATCACCGGGAATTGTCACTTTTAAACGCTGTGGCTCTGGTCATGAATGCTACTCAAGACTTAGACGATATCCTTATGACTGCTCTCAAGAATGTCCTGGAGGTTTTAAATCTCACATCCGGAGGTATCTTCCTGATCGACCATGAAAAGTCTACTTTTTCACTCAGGGTTCAACAGGGTTTGTTTGAGCGGATGAGCACGAATACATACCAGGTGCGCTTGCATGATCAAGCCCTCATGAAATCGCTGCTCAAGAAGAACCTCTCTCTTGAACCCAAACCCAGCTTTCCCCCTTTTGTCGTCAGTTTGAAGGGTCCTGAGCCTAGCTGCTCTGTTCAGCTCATCTGTTTTTTAATCACTGCAAAAGAAAAAGCTTCCGGTTTCCTGGCCCTGGATTTCCCATCAAATAAAGATCTCACTGAGCAGGACTTACACCTGCTGGGATCACTCGGAAATTTCCTGGGAGGAGCTGTTGAAAACACCCGGTTACTTATGACCATACATAAGCATCGCGAAGAGCTTAAAGGGCTGACTGCCAGGCTGTTTCAGTCTCAGGAACTGGAGCGCCGGCGAATTGCGCGAGAACTGCACGACGAGGCTGGTCAAGCCCTTACAGGAATCAATTTTACTTTGGAAACTATCGGCAAGGATCTGTCGGCAGAATCCGACTCCACTAAGAGGCTTATTTACGATGTCAAGAAACAGATCAACCGTACCTATCAGGATATTCGCCGCTTATCTTACACGCTGCACCCTGCCCTTTTAAGTGACCTGGGGCTTGAGCCGGCCCTTGATTCCTATATGACTGGTATCGCCAAGCACTCTGAAATGAACATTGATTTTAAAATGGTGGGTTTTAAAAAGCGCCTAAATCCTGAGATCGAAACCGTGCTCTACAGACTCTCCCAGGAGGCACTCACCAATACATTAAAGCACTCCGGTGCAAAACATTTTAGACTTTCCATAATCAAAAGCTATCCCCACATCATTTTTGCGGCTGAAGACGACGGAGTAGGATTTGATTCTTCCGAATTCATTAAGCATAAAGATACCTTGGGCCTGTTATCCATGAGGGAACGGGCATCCATGTTAGGCGGGAGTTTCTCTATACGTGCCTCAAAAGGAAAAGGTACACATATCAGAATAAAAATTCCCCTCAACGAGTCTCGCCATGAGGGATAAGACCATTACAGTTTTTCTCGCCGATGATCACACAATTGTTCGTCAAGGTCTGGCGAAGCTGTTGGAAGGAGAACCCAATCTGCGGATAATTGGGGAAGCGGAAAACGGACGTGAAGCAGTTGTCAAAGTTGAAAAGCTGAAGCCGGATATCGTCTTGATGGATATCGCTATGCCCATGTTAAACGGCATTGAAGCCACCCGGCAAATCAGGAAGGTCTGCCCTCAAACCAAGGTCATAATTCTTTCCATGCACTCCCACGACCGTTACATCAGTGAACTTTTCGGTCTCGGCGCTTCAGGATACTTGCTCAAATCTTCGACCGGTACGGATATTATCAACGCCATTCATGCAGCCCTGAAGGGTAGAACCTATCTGAGTCCGTCTATATCCGACAAAGTTCTTGAGGATTACCTTTCCCTGAAAAAGAAATCACAGCAGGATGATCTCTATAGCAGACTTTCCAATCGAGAAAGGGAAGTCTTTCAGATGATTGCCGAGGGCCGTTCCACCAAGGAGATCTCCGAAATCCTTTGCGTTAGCCCGAGCACAGTTAAGACCCACCGCTCCAACATCATGGAAAAGCTCAAGATGGACAATATTTCGCAATTGATTCAATTTGCCATTCACCTGGGAATTGTGGAAATCCAGATCTGAGAGTCTTTTTCGCCAGAATCTTATGCAAAATAGTCCCTTACCCATGAGAAAATCATCCCCTGGACTATAGCATTCATCTTGAGTTTTATTTATTATCATGACTTAGCGACCTGTGCAAGGTATCTTTTGCTACCACAGCGATTCGTCCTACCTCGAGATTCCAACTTCGCTAAATCTCATCTGTCCCGGGCGAATCGAACTCCAAACCCAAGACTCAGGCAAAACTGTTTGATGAATGGCAAGGGATTTAGGGATTACCAAAAACCTTAAAATAAGACGGAGGGGAACAGATGTTTCATTTTGATACCGAACAAAAGGTGTGTGAAGTGGGAGGAGTGAAGTTTGGTGGACAGCCAGGTGCTTATCCGACCGTGGTCTGTCCCTCTATCTTCCAAAAAGGGGATCAAGTATTCGAAGGGAAGCGAAAGGAGGGATTTAACGAGAAACGGGCCGAGGAACTTCTCAAAACCCAGGACAAACTCTGGTCAGAGACCGGTGTGCCTGGAATGGCAGACATTGTGGGCAATACCGGGAAAGAACTCAGATTGTACATTGACTTTGTAACTTCTGTTTCAGATATGCCCTTTTGCGTGGACGCCTGGAAGATGAAGCCCAAGTTAGAAGGGGCCGCCTATTGCGCGGAAAAGGGACTTCTTGACCGTATGTTCTACAACAGCATTACGGTCTGGGAAGAGGACCTGGAAACAGAGATCCGGGAGATTGCCCAGATCGGTGTCAAGCATGTTTTGCTTGTTGCCTTTGATATGGCGGATCAGATGCCGAGCGGAAGGATTGCCGGCACCCAGAGGCTGCTGGATGCCATCGACAAGGTCGGGGCCAAATTTGAGAGTATTTTTGTGGATACATCTGTGATGAACGGTCCGGCCACGGCCTTTTGCGGCATTGCAAATCGCATGATAAAGCAGAAATGGGGGTTTCCGGGAGCCAGCGCACCGAGCAACGGCTCTTATATGTGGAAACAGGCCAGAGAGATGTGGGGATACAAGGGATGGTCGGCTGCTGATGCGGGCTTAGAATCCTTGGCCGCTTTCATGTATCACGACATGATCTTCGCCGGCCCCATGGCCGGGGCCACCAGAATTTTTCCGGCTGTGGCTATGGCCGATGCATTCTTGGCTGCAGC
>DAOVAK010000507.1 GCA_030671095.1 Deltaproteobacteria bacterium
AAAAGTCCAACTGCTGCGTTACGCTTCATCTTTCGTCATTGCGGCGTACTGTAAGTACGCCTCATTCCTCAAGATTCGCAAGCCTTGCATTTGGAGCTTTTTACTTTGCCGTCCCATTTTTGACTTTTTACGAGTTCATTAATCTTGACATCAATTGGAAAGGGATTGAATGAAAGAACCTGAACAAGTATAGGAGAGTCTGCAGATGCGAGGAGAAGTGCTAGCGAAAGGTTATGAACCAAAGGAAGTTGAGGAGAAATGGTATAGGTACTGGGAAGAGAATAACCTATTTCGGGCGGAGCCCAAGAATAACAGGGAACCATTCTGCATCGTGATCCCACCCCCCAATGTTACGGGTTCACTGCACATGGGACATGCCCTAAACAATACCCTCCAGGATATTCTTTGTCGATACAAAAGAATGAAGGGTTACAGCGTTCTCTGGCAGCCGGGTACAGACCATGCGGGGATTGCCACGCAGAACGTGGTAGAAAAGGACCTGGCTGCAAAGGGCACTGATCGCCACCAGGTTGGTCGAGAAAGATTTGTGGAACTGGTCTGGGACTGGAGAGAAAAGTATGGAGGCGTGATCATCAATCAACTCAAAAGACTGGGGTGTTCGTGCGACTGGAGTCGTGAGCGTTTTACCATGGATGAGGGGCTGTCAAGGGCGGTCAGGCAAGTCTTCGTGCGCCTCTATGAAGAAGGTCTCATCTACAGGGGAGATTACATTATAAACTGGTGCCCAAGATGCCGAACAGCACTGGCTGATCTTGAGGTGGAACATGATGACCTGGATAGCTCCCTCTACTACATTCGTTATATGTTTGAAGATAGGGAGGGCTATCTGACTGTGGCCACCACACGGCCGGAGACCCTTTTGGGAGATACCGCCGTGGCTGTGAACCCTGAAGATGAACGTTACAAGGATCTCTCAGGGGCCTATGTCCTTCTGCCAGTGCTCAAGAAACCTATACCCGTAATTTTTGATGCATACGTGGACACGGAATTCGGAACCGGGGCTTTGAAGATCACCCCTGCCCATGACCCGTATGACTTTGAAATTGGAAATACCCATCAGCTCGAAAGAATAAAGGTGATCGACGAACAGGGCAGAATGAATGAACTGGCGGGGCCTTACAAGGACATGGATAGGTTCGAATGCCGCGAGAAGATCCTGCAAGATCTGGAGAGCTCTGGGCAGCTTGAAAAGATCGAACCTTACCGCCATGCGGTGGGACACTGCTACCGCTGCAAGACAATGATTGAACCCCTCCTCTCCAAGCAGTGGTTTGTCAAGGTGGGCCCTCTGGCAGAGAAGGCAATCGCCGCTGTGAAGGATGGGAGGACACGCATCGTTCCCACAAATTGGGAAGGCGTTTATTACGAGTGGATGGATAACATTAAAGATTGGTGCGTATCCAGACAGATATGGTGGGGACACCGCATCCCTGCCTGGTATTGTAAGGCCTGCGGTGAGATCATTGTATCCAAGGAAACACCCAAGGCATGCACCTCCTGCAAAAGTGAAGATTTGCAGCAGGAGACGGATGTGCTGGATACCTGGTTCAGTTCAGCCCTCTGGCCCTTCTCAACGCTGGGCTGGCCCGATGTCACCAAGGAACTGGAGACCTTTTATCCCACCTCCGTGTTGGTGACAGCCTTTGACATCCTCTTTTTCTGGGTGGCCAGAATGATGATGATGGGACTTCACTTCATGGAGGACGTCCCGTTCCGTGACGTCTATATCCATGCCCTGGTGAGAGACGCAGAAGGCAAGAAGATGAGTAAATCTACGGGGAATATCATTGATCCCCTAGAGGTGATAGATCAATATGGTACGGATGCCTTTCGCTTCACACTGGCAGCACTGGCTGCACAGGGAAGGGATATAAAACTCTCAGAGGATAGGATATCGGGATATCGGCACTTCGTGAACAAAATATGGAACTCAGCCCGTCTCGTCCTGATGAACCTGGATGAGGGCATGCAGGCTGATGAGAGAGATATCATCCATAAGCTTCCTGAGCGGTGGATCTTAACAAGACTTGGTCAGGTGAGCGAGGAAATGGCCAAGGCTATAGACGAGTATCGTTTTAACGATGCTGCAACCCTCTGTTACCAGTTCGTTTGGCATGAATTCTGTGACTGGTATCTGGAGATGGCCAAGCCGGCTCTATATGGTAAGGATGAGTCCCTGAAGCGTGCATCAAGGTTTGTCCTTCAGGAGGCGCTCACGGCAGTTCTAAGGTTAATCCATCCCTTCATGCCCTTTGCCACGGAAGAGATATGGCAGAGACTCCCGGGAAGCCAGGGAAGTATCATGGCAGCCAGGTTCCCACAGGCCTCCGATTTTATCTCTGATCCGCAGGCCTTGAAGGAAATGGATGTGGTCATTGGTGTTATTACGGGCGTTCGGAATATTCGGGGGGAGATGAATATTGGCCCGTCGAAGCGCGTGGACATTGTCATTGAAATGCCCGATGAAGAGGAGGCGAATATCATTCGCCAGAACATGGTCCATATTCAGAATCTGGGCAAAGTGGACTCAGTGCTCATGGAATCCAAGGTATGCAAACCAGAGGCCTCCGCCACTGCCGTGTTCGGTCAGAACCAGATTCATGTGCTGCTCAAGGGGCTTCTGGATTTCAATGAAGAGCGCAAACGGTTGAGAAAAGAGATCAAGAAAATTGAAAAAGACAAGGAGATTTCAGCCAAGAAATTGTCAAAGAGGGAATTCGTTGAAAAGGCCCCTCCTGAGATCGTGGCCCAGGTCAGAATGAAAGCGGAGTCCATGCAGCTTAAATTGGAGAAATTGAACCAAAACCTGAACTTCTTTGATTCCATAGAGGAATAATGAAAGCACTAGGCTAGTGCCCATCCAGAAATGAATAAATGGGCACTTGCAGTTTCCAGATCAGAAATGAGACATTTTTCTGCAAGGTCAAGCCTCCGGCCCGTAGGGGAAATCAAGGGATTGCGCGGAGACGTACATATGGTACGTCGCACAAGGAATCCCGCTGATTGACGCAGAGATTGCAAAAAAGGGCCATTTCTGGATGGAAACTAGGCTAGATTCA
>DAOVAK010000690.1 GCA_030671095.1 Deltaproteobacteria bacterium
AAGATCTCTGAAGAAGAGATTACCGAATTCTGCCGTGAAAATCTGGCTCACTACAAGGTTCCCAAGATCATCGAATTCCGGGGAGAGCTTCCCAAGACGGACGTGGGAAAGGTCTCCAGGCGGGAACTGAGGGAAGAGGCGGAGGAAAGCTGAGATGGACCAACCCTTCCTGGAACTCGGGGGGCTCTTTAAGGACTTTGGGGGGCTGCGAGCTATTGATAACGTGGGTTTTTCTATGAGCGGGACCGAAATGGTGGGTTTGATAGGCCCTAATGGTGCCGGCAAGACTACCCTTCTGCGGCTGATAACCGGTATCTTGAGACCTGATTCAGGAAGCATCCGTTTTAAGGGCAAGGACATTATCAGGCTCAAGACCTGGGATATCGTAAACTTGGGTATTGCCTGCACCTTCCAGAATATGAGGCCCTTTCGCCGTCTGCCTATTATTGCCAATGTTATGGTCTCATGTCTTTGCCCCAGGGCCATGAAAAGGGGTGAATGGGTCAAGAGGGTCGAGGCCAAGGCTATGGATGCCCTGGAATTTGCGGGCATCTCCGATATGGCCCTGGAGAAGGCCTCCACCCTTTCCCAGGGCGATCTCAAGCGGCTGGAGGTCGCAAGGGCAGTGGCTACAGAGCCGGAATTGCTTCTCCTTGATGAGCCATTCGGAGGACTGAGTCCTGCTGAGACGGATCTTATGGCCAAATCCATTAAGAGACTTCACAAAGGTGGCCGTTTCGGTCGATTGCACAGCGAAGGACCCGCGATGGTTATCATCGAGCATAAGCTGCAGCAGCTGATGAAGATCGTGGATCGAATAATCGTGCTCAACTATGGGATGATTATCGCTGACGGCACCCCGGAAGAGGTAGTGAATAACAAAGAGGTTATCCAGTCTTATCTGGGCGAAGGAGGCATCTAAGGTTGCTACTGGAAGTGGCCAATCTGACAGTCTGCTATGATAAGGCCATGATCATCAACGGCCTGAGCATGGGCGTTGAGAGGGGGGAGTTGGTCAGTCTGGTTGGGCCCAATGGGGCCGGCAAATCAACATTGCTTAAAGCAATTACCGGGTTGGTCGCCTGGGAAAGAGAGATCACACGTAGGTCAACCGGTGGGGACGTAATCGTTGAGGGTGCGGTCACCTTTGACGGAGAGAGAATAGATCAGATACCTGCGCACGAGATTGTTAAAAGAGGCTTGATTCATTGTCCTGAAAGAAGAAGACCATTTCGCGAAATGACGGTTATCGACAATCTGTATGCTGGCGCTTACCTCTTAAAAGACAGAAAGGAGGTGCAAAACAACCTTGAGAAGGTCTATCAATTATTTCCTGTGCTTAAAGAGCGATCCAATCAGGTCTCCGGAACCCTATCTGGTGGAGAGCAGCAGATGTTGGCCATCGGCAGGGCACTGATGCTTCAGCCCAAACTGCTGTGTGTTGATGAGCCTTCCACAGGGCTGGCACCTATTTTGCGGAGAGAGGTATTTGGAAAAATTGTGGAGATCCGGAACACTGGGATCACCCTCCTGCTTGTTGAGCAGGATGTCGGCACGGTCTTTAAAATGGCCTCCCGAAATTACGTGCTTTCCTCGGGTAAGATCATCGCCGAGGGGGCGGGTGAGCAATTGCTTCAAGACGAGGTCCTTCGTAAAACTTACCTGGGGCTTTAGGGGACATTGAGTTTGACCAGATGCCATTGGGCAAGGAGGTAATTAGTGCCTGAACGAAAAGTCATGTTCAGGCAAAAACAAAATAATTCAATAGTATAGCAATTTCCTTTTTAAGTCCTTGTAGGGGCGGCATTTATGACGCCCGTCATTGCGGGTTCGATAAATCGAACCCCTACAGGCCCGCAGTGAAGGTGCGATATGTTCAACTAACCACGCCTTAGGCGTGGGAAATCCGATGTTTTTGTAATTTGAACATTTGTACTTTTGTCATTGTCCTTCGACTTAGCTCAGGATGGTGAGCCAGCCGAACCATTTCGGATTTCGTGCTTCGGCCTGCCCTGGCGCGAGTTGCCCGGAAGACTATGTTGTCGCTGTAATACTTCGGAAGTGGAATCTATAGAACTCAGTCCTTGCAAGCCAGGTCTGGGCCAGGGATTTCGAATTTGCAAAAAATTGATTAAGCAACTAATCTTGAAATTACAGCAAGTTACCTCTTTGAATGACTTAGCCCTGTTTGGAATCCCTCAGGGCTTGACAGCTTATTACTCGATAGCATATAATATGCCATAAACAAAATAATAG
>DAOVAK010000520.1 GCA_030671095.1 Deltaproteobacteria bacterium
CCAGTCTGGGTCACAAAGCAAGGGACGACACAATCCGATGATATCCGCCTTCTCCTGCTGGAGAATCTCTTCTGCTATCTTAGGTGTGCGGATCTTTCCCGCCGTCACGATGGGGGTGTCAAAGCCCGCCTCGCGAACTGCTTTACGAACCCCCTCAGCCAAATAGACGTGTGTTCCATCGGGGAACCAGTACCATGGGCTCATCCGGTGCCCGCTATAGCCGGACATGGGGTCAGGAGGCGTGTTTTCAGGCGGTGGAGATGCATCTTCGAATCTACTGCCTCCTGAGACACTGATGTAATCGGCGCCAAGTTCGGCAAGCTTTTTGCCAATCTGTGTGCTTTGCAGCAGGGTGGTACCAGGAATCGTAAAATCCTCACCGTTTATTCGGACACCAAGGGGATAACTGTCACCCACGACCCCGCGCACCGCCTCATACACCTCTGTAGGTAACCGCATTCGGTTCTTCAACCCACCACCATATCTATCCTTTCTTTGATTGGAAAGTGATAGGAACGAGGACAGGGTATATGCGTGCGCCATATGGAGTTCTATAAAATCAAACCCAGCGGATAACGCACGTCTAGCGGCATCGGCATGCTGCTGCACAATAACGGGCAGATCCTCTGGCTTGAAATCGGTTACTCTTTGTCTCCACCCACTCCTTGCTATTTTCAAGAAGTGCATGATTTGAATACCCAGTTTAGTCTCTGGATTTGCCTCATGGATTGCATCCACCAGGTCTTTCAACGCGTCAGTAAAACTATCATCGCTGATGCGCAGGTTGTATGAGCTTCTGGAAGGTAGCACCACCGCCGCTTCAACCACTATAGAGCCCACGCCACCCCTGGCTTCTCGCTGGTACCGTGCCTTGAGGTTTTCAGTGACGTGTCCATCCTCTGTAGCCAGCCCAGACACCATGGAGGTTCGCATGATCCTGTTTGGAAATGTGACACCCTTCATGGTGACTTCTGAGAACATGTTTTTGTATTTCATGACTTACTCCTTCCGTATATGGTTCGTGGAATATTGGCCCGCCCTGGCCTCCGGCTTGTAGAGCCTGCGGCTCGGAGAGCGCGACTTGACCGGATCATTTTCTCTCGTTTGAATATTTGCCGACTCCAGCCTATGGAACTACAGTCCCGCAAACCAGGTCTGGGCCAGGGAATGGTGGAATATTGGAATAATGGGTAGAAGAAGAAAACCGATCTCACTATTTTACCAAGAATCCTTTCGAACCCATCATTCCAGTTATAGAGTTCATGGGAGCTTGGCTTTTCACGCTCATTGGATAAAACATACTATCTACGTTCTTACTAAGTTTTTCCTGATTCAGCCTTTAGCTTCTCTTCGATATCCTTTTTCAGGATCTTTTTATCCGCTTTGCCCGCAGCAGTGAGAGGCATTTCCAGCACGATCTCTGTCCGCGCCGGATAGTGGATCTTGGCTGCCTCCATTTTGTCCAAATGTGCGATAAGGTCTTCATGAGTCACCGACGCCCCTTCAACCGGCTTAATGTAGGCGCATACCTGCTCACCCAGATCTGGATCGGGCATGCCCACCACGGCCACATATTCCACATGAGGATGGGAAGAAATGAGATCTTCCACATCACGGGCTGCAATGTTCTCGCCACCCCGAATGATAATGTCCTTTATCCTGCCGGTAATACGAACAATACCACGTTCATCAATGACCGCCACATCACCTGTTCGGAAGTAACCATCTGGCGTGAATGAATCCCTATTGGCCTGGGGGTTCTTTAGGTAACCAGTAAAAACACCCGGTCCCCTTGCAGACAGCTCCCCCTCTACCCCCACAGGGGTCTTCTTCCCTTGAGAATCAAGGGTTACGATATCATCATAAGGACAGCATGGCCTCCCAATCGTGTTACATCTTATTTCAAGGGGGTCATCAGGGCGTGATTGGATGAGAGGGCCTTCAACCATGCCAAAGGCATTGATGTAGCGGGGTCCGATTCTCTCCTCCACGTTCTTCACCAGCTCCGGCGGGCTGTTTGCGGCTCCCACATAGATCTTCTTCAGGGAACTCAGGTCATAGTCGCCCAGATTCTCGAAATTGACAAGCCGGCTGATCAGCGTCGGGACCAGACCCGTGCACGTGATTTTCTCATCCTGGACCATCTGACAAAAGTCCTGAGGATAGGAGGAATCGAGCATCACCTGCTTTGCCCCATGGAAGACGGATCCAGTAATGCACACGAGGAGCGCCAAGTTGTGTCCCACGGTGGCAGCGATCAGAACTGTGTCGCTCACATTCATATCCCAGGCCTTTGACTTGTACTCAATATTGCAGATGTAATCATTATGGGTTCTGGGGGCCCCTTTCGGGAGTCCCGTCGTACCCCCCGAGGGTAAGATCTGACAGACGTCATCTGGATCCGGGTGTGCTTGCTCCAAGGTTGACCGGATCTCTTCGGCTCCAGCCTTGGTCTCAAGCAAGTCCTCAAACTTCAGGCAGCCTTCCGGTATTTTCTCTCCGATGAGGATCACTTTCTCCAGCACAGGATTCTCTTCTTTGACCTGCTTGATCAAGGGGTGGTAATCTATTTTTCGATAGCGATCTGGAAGAATCCAACCTTTGGGCTGTGTCAGGTTGGCCAGGTGGGCAATCTCTCTGGCGGTGTGATTCACGGTGAGCAGCACCATCACCAGTCCCGCTTTCTGAAGGGCATAATAAGAAATAACGAATTCTAGCCAGTTGGGAAGTTGAAGAAGGACTGTATCCCCTCGTTGAAATCCCTCCTTAAGCAAGTTGTAAGCCATTTTGTCAACGAGGCTGCGTAGCTCCGCCCAGGTATAGCGCTTCCCGGAACCGACCAGGGCCTCCCTCTCAGGGTAAAGATCGCTGGCCCTGTCAAACATATCTCCGAGGGTTATGCCCAGCCACCAGCGTTTCTTTTGATATAGTTCGGCTGCCTCTGGATCATAAGGGGTAAAGCCCTCAAACACCATTTGTTGCTCCTTTCCGTCTCTTTCAATGAACCATCGCGTTCGAGGTTAAACTCAC
>DAOVAK010000538.1 GCA_030671095.1 Deltaproteobacteria bacterium
GCTCAGAACACCACACCTGGGGAACATGGCATTAAACTGGCCCGTATCCGGGTCCACGTGTACAGCAAAGCCTGTGGCGTAAGGATAAGGATCCAGTGCGGTGTGACGAACGATCGGCAGCTTATTCAGATCGATGTCATCGCCAGTGAATACCTTTTCCTGGCAAGGTGCTTGTTCCACCTGCTTCAGGGGCGTCGGTCCTTTGCGAATCACTTCGGCCAAGCGCTTTACCACTGCTGTCGGTTCGCATCCGAGCACTCGGGCTTGGGCCTTTCGATTCACAAAGAGCTGGTCCACAAGACGATACTCCGGGTAACCTTCAATGTTGTCAAAGACAATTGTATCATCGGCCTGGGCGACCAGCGCACCCACGTGCTCCAGCTTCACGGGCTTCTCTATATAGATATACTCGCCGAGATGGGCTTCGAGAAAGGAATTTAGGTCAGCCATAGGACTTCCTCCTGTTCAGAAAAAAATTTGCATTCCTCATTCTTCGAGCCTACCCTCTCATCTCTTGCGTTTTGGATGGCAAGAGTCTGGCTGGAACCGATAGGTGATGTGAGTAATGTTTTGAAATATTAAGCCACGACGTGAAGAGGGTATCAGGGGAAGGCAAGAAAACTGGAATAGTGATGCATTTGGAGTTATCATCACAATCATATATCCACCCGCACCCCCGTATCGAGTACGGGGGTGGGAATGGGATATCGGGGAGCGGAGTATGGATTAATCAACCAAGACCCATTCGCCCCCTTGAGCCTTGACCACGTAAATTCGCTTATCCGCGTCACCTGTTTTTGGATTGAATGAAATTTTGGTTGCCAGGCCGGGAAAGTCTTTAATCTCTGTTAACCCTTTCATAATCTTTTCCCGATCCTTGGCCAGGTCGGCGGGTTTATTCGTGACGCCCCTCTCCTTCATGATGTGTGCGAACATCATAGTGGTATCGTAGACGTTCACATCGAATTGGAGGGGATAGGGCGGATCAAACCCCTTCTTCTTGGCCCTTTTCACATATTCCTTGGTGAATTCTTGAACCTCCGGCTTGGGCATCCAGTAGTAGAACTCTGAAGAGGTGAAAGTGCCTGCGGCCGCCTTTCCACCCTGGCGTGGGAAATTGAGGTGCATGAGCGGGTTACCACCCACCATGGGCTGGTTCACGCCCTGCCGCCGGGCCTCCTTGATAAAGGTGACGCCATCCATGTAGACGCCCCCAAAGACAAGACCATCAAACTCCATGGATTTTAGTCGGGTGACCTGCGGGCTCATATCAAAATCATTGGTTGTGTATGTGGTATATTTAGGGGCGTTGACGATTTTCAATCCCAGCTTCTTGCAGACGCCGGGCAGGACCATGGTCCCCAGGGCGCGACCGACTGCATCCTTTGAATCATGGACAATAGCAACGGTCTTGATATTGTAGTATTTCCTCCATTTCATAATGGCGGGGATGGCCAATCTGAGTTCATCCACTTTGTTACGAAAGGCATAGGGCCGATTGACCTTCGCCACGCCCGGCTTGGAAGATGCCTGGGCAACCATGACAATCCCTATCCGATTGCCCACAGGAAAGGCCACCTCGCACTCAGAACTGGAGAATGGACCCAGTATGGCCATGACCTTATCATCCGTTGCCAGTTTGCGAACAATTCGGGCGGCTTCCGTGGGCTTGCTCGCCGTGTCGTAAATTATAGGTTTAAAGGGCATGCCGTTTACCCCACCGGCCGCATTGATCTTCTCCATGGCCATGTCCACGGCAATGAGGTCCCTCTTGCACCAGTCGCTCCAGAGTCCTTGGAGTCCGAAGGCGACGCCAATCTTGATAGGCTCCTTTGCGAATGCCGCCGTTGAGGTCATGGCAAAGATCATGAGAAAAGCCAAAACCCCCAATAAAAACCCCTTACTTCTCTTTCCGTTTTTAAGATCTGCCATAACAATCCCTCCTTTTCTTGTTGCAAATGGAAGATTAGGAATGAATCGAGAAACTCTGCCTGAGACTTTGGATTCCCTTCGCTCCCTCTGACAATTTCTGTGCAGAATCGCAGAGAGATACAATGATGGAAAATTGGGTTTGAATTGCTTTTTTTTAGATAAATTTCGAAAAAAGACTCGGTTCTGGATATATCAAATGCTGCATATCATCGCTGGTTCAAGAAATCAACCTCAAATTCACTGGGCATTTCAAATTCTCTCTCTCAGGCAGCTTCGCGCCTGAGACCGCTGTTTGTTTTGCTAATGAGGGCGGAAATAGAGACTATGGAAGCCAGCAGAAGAACCCTTAGAAGGACTTGACAACCCCCAGAAGAAAAGATAAAGACGGATACCCAGTATTTAATATATCAATAGTCCACCTCACTTTTAGCGGAAGGGCATAATGGGACCAACCTTCTTACTGCTCACCGCTCACCATTCAAGAAATGTTTTCTTCCTTCAAACAAGAGCATCTTTTTCCCTTCTTATTACATACCAGAAAAGTAGGAATCTTAAAACAGCTTCCAATTCTGATGTCAGTTTGTTTTATTAACCTTCAGATCTAAGGAGGTGTCAAATGAAAGAGCAAAGAGAGGAGTAGATTATGAAAGAAGCGTTAACAGAGAGAGAAGAGAGAATGGCTGAACTGTTAAGGGAGACAACGGTTGCTCTTGGATGTGCCCTCATTGACAAGGTGGGGGAAGAGGAAGCCGCCAAGGTCTTTTCACAACTCATGGAGCAAAGGCTAGAGAAGATGAAAAGCAAGGGATTGCTCGGCAAAGGGTTCAAGGCTTTGGCTGATATGGTTCTCACAACAGCACCCGTTTTCAAACAGGAGCTCACGTTTGACGTTGAGAACATGATCGCCAGGACAAAAGGGTGTGGTTTTTGGGAAGCTGGGAAGAAAATGGGTTATGAGAAGACACCTCTCTGCATTCGATGCAAGGCAAACTCGGATACTGTGCTTAAATATGTACTTCCGGGATACAAAAAGA
>DAOVAK010000439.1 GCA_030671095.1 Deltaproteobacteria bacterium
TTGGAGATGAAGATCAAATCTCTTCTCACTTATATTATCGCTATACTGCTTTTGATTTCGGAGGGTTACTGGTCACCGTCCGAGGCAGAAGAGGTTCGTCTTCCCGCCGTTGCAGGCGCCTTTTATCCCGGTTCCGCAAATGAATTACGCAGGAACATCAAGGCCTATTTAGACAGCGTCCCGGAGATTAAACCTGCTGGCAAAATATTTGCAGCCGTGGCCCCACACGCGGGCTATACCTATTCTGGCGGCGTGGCCGCCTACACGCATAAGGTCCTCGCCACTGTCGATTTCCATACACTCATTATAATCGGTCACGACATGTATCGGAACGCCGTTGCGTTCACATGTCCTGCGGATTATTTCCAGACGCCGCTCGGAAAAGTATCCGTAGATCGAGAAATGATGGCAAAGATGCACGCGTTTAATCGGGGAATCAAGGCCAACTGGGCAATCCATGCCCGTGAGCACACTGTGGAAGTCCATCTGCCCTTCCTCCAAGTCCTAGGCAGGCGATGCAAAATCATCCCCATTCTTTTTGGCAATCCGACCACGAAAAACTGCCAGATACTAGCAGACGCTATTATCAGTGCCGCTGGTGATAAGACTGTTTTCGTCCTGGCCAGTGCGGACATGTCACATTACCCGCCATACGATTTGGCCTATAAGGTGGACAAATCCACTCTGGAAGTACTCAAGTCTCTTGATGTGGAAAAACTCTTCACACATTTGACAGTGCAGGAGCGGGAAGCATCTGTCCCCAATCTCCGTACGGCCTTGTGTGCGAAAGGGGGAGTCGGCACAGCGGTTCTGTTTGCTCGGGCCCATGGAGCAGATCGGGCCCAAATCCTGCGCTACGCCAATTCGGGCGACGTTCCTGGTGGGGACAAGCGTGGGGTTGTGGGATATTCCTCTGTATTAATGGTGAAAAAGGCAGTTCCGTAAGAACCAACCCATCCAAAATCCCCCCTATGCCCCTTTACAAGAGGGGGAGGATGTTATCATTGCCTGCAGGGGTTTATTACGCACCCCCCTTTTATAAAGGGGGGATTGGGGGGATTTCTTAGAGCATCTGGTAGGGGTCCACATCTATGATAAGGCTCACCCCACTTCCTCTCAGCACCTTTCTTGTCAGTGCGTCAATCTCTCTCAGGAAATAGTGCAGCAGTTCTGCCCTCTTGCACTTGATGAGTATTTGCCATCGATACTTGCCCCTCAACTTGGCCAGCGGAGCTTCTGCCGGGCCCAACACCTGAATCTCGCTTCCCCTTTTTGGCCATCTCTCCAGAACGCCTCTAGCCCCTCTTGCCACCCGTTGTGTCATATTGGCCGTTATCTCTGAATTGTTGCCCTGTAGCCTCAAACAGGCCAAATAGGAAAAGGGGGGATACCCCAATTGCTCTCGCAATTCCCTCTCCCTTTGAAAAAATGAGGCGTAATCATGATCCCTGGCGGTAACAATGGCATAATGCTCCGGATTAAACGTCTGAACGATCACCTTCCCTCTCTGCTCTCCACGCCCTGCCCTGCCCGCCACTTGTGAGAGGATTTGAAATGTTCTTTCACCCGCCCTGAAATCGGGAAAGGCGAGGGAAAGATCAGCGGCAATGACACCCACAAGGGTCACCTCAGGAAAATCATAGCCCTTTGTAATCATCTGGGTCCCCACCATGATATCAATCTCATGCTCGCTAAACCGCTTCAGTATAAGGAAACTTTGACCCTTGCGACGGGTGCTGTCCCTATCCATTCTGGCTATGCGTGTATCAGGAAAGGCCTCCCCCAATTCCTGCTCAAGCCTTTCTGTGCCAAACCCGTATGCCTTCATACCCTCATGTCCGCAAGCGGAACATCGATTTTCTGGTTGTGAATGAAAACCGCAATAGTGGCAGGCAAGACGGTTTTCCCTGAGGTGATAGGTCAGTGCCAGATCACAGTTGGCGCATCGAATCGCCTGGCCACAAGAACGGCATAAATAGACCCTATTAAAGCCGCGCCGATTCAGAAACAGGATCGTCTGTTTCCCATCTGTGAGGCTCTTTTCCAGCGCTGCCATCAAGATTGGACTGATAATCCCATTGCTTGTCTCATCCTGGGACATAGCCTTCATATCTACGATTTGAACGTCCGGCAAAGGCCTCCTCTCGATGCGCTCTGGCATGGAAAGCAACTGATACCTGCCCGTGGCCGTGTGATGAAACGACTGAACCGATGGGGTCCCTGAGCCGAGTATGACGAGGGCTTTTTCCAATTTTCCTCGGACCACCGCAGCATCTCTTGCTTGATAGCGAGGGCCTTCCTCCTGTTTATAAGAGAAATCATGCTCCTCATCCACAATGATCAGCCCCAGATTTGGTAGGGGCGAAAACAGAGCGGAGCGAGCCCCAATGACCAGATCCACCTCTCCCCTCACTGTCCGAACCCACTGGTCGTATCTCTCGCCCGCACTGAGCCCACTATGATATATGGCAACCTTGTTTCCGAGACGCGATCTGAATATGCCTTCCATATAGACGGCGAGGGCGATCTCCGGCACCAGCAGGAGGGCCTGACGACCTTGCCGGATTGCCTCTTCTATGGCCCCGTAATAAACCTCTGTCTTGCCGCTCCCAGTAACCCCGTACAACAGATAGGTGGAAAAGCTTCTTTTCTTAAGTCGATGCTTCATCTCCCCAAGAACCGCTTTCTGCTGATCATAGAGTTGGGAAGGGACCGAAGAGGGGAACATGACTTCTCCACCCAGATTTCGAACAACGGGTGCCCCGTATTTCTCTAAAACGCCCTTTCTTATCCACTTATTTACCAGATAGGCACCATTGCTAAACCTGGCAGAGAGTTCTTTCAACAAAACACCGTCGGCGTTGAACACGGCTTCCAGGAATGCAGACTCGTTCTTGGCCTTGAAGGAGCTCTCACCTTCTTGAAGAACGGATTGAAAATCTAGGCCTTTTTTGGCCTTCACAAATTTTCTTATGAGAGGGCCCACCCCCCTTTTTTCTGTCCGACTCTCGATGATCAACCAGCCATTTTTTTGCAGGGTATAGGCCAACTCTAGAGGAGATGGGAGCCTCTTCCCCGGGTTCTTTTTCGTCCATATCAAAAGACGTCCTTCTTTGGAATTGGCAGGCAATCTTTTCAGGGCCCTTAGGCCCTTTTCTGTGATCTGGCCCGTCTTAAAAGGCCGCGCATTTAGACCACCGGGCAGGGCCGACTGGATAAAACGGCCTATGGGATAGAGATAGTACTCGCTCATCCACTGGAAGAAAGGGACGAAACCCTCCGGAAACAGAGGCTCCTCATCCAAAACTTCAAGTACCTCTTTAAGGCCTTCTTCCTGATCTCCATACCCCTTTTCAAGAATGTAACCGATCACCTTGCGATTTCTGAAAGGAACCGACACCCTTCTGCCGATTTCAGCCTTTGAGAGAAGACTATCGGGAATGGCATAAAAGAAGGTTTCCCTCACGGGAAGTGCAACGGCTACTCTGAGGTAGGGTCTGTGTTGGTCAGTCAATGGAGTGAACCTT
>DAOVAK010000757.1 GCA_030671095.1 Deltaproteobacteria bacterium
CCTAAGGCGTAGTCCACTAGTTGTAAAAGACGTATTGATATTTCTATTTTTTCCAAAATTCAACATCAAAAACCACAAACAAAAAAATCCCCCTAAATCCCCCTTTGATAAAGGGGGACCTCGAGGGACCCACCTAATACACTCTCTCCACCCCCCTGGGACGAAAAGAAAACTTAACGGCTTCGCTCAATCGAATCTATGCCAGACTTCTCTGGCAAGCTTGGGTGGCAATTCATAGATTAGGTTTGAATCATGAACGGTTCGGACCGCATCTGTTGGTTCTTGGCTTGATTTGTGTGAACACTCTGAGCAATTCCAGCATTGCCACCGATGCTTAACCGCATGGTCCAAACAGCCCCCATAGTTAAAGCAGTGGAGATTTCTGTACCCTTGCTTCTTAACTGGATGCGGATTCAGTTCCATAACAGCGCCTCCGATGCAGATTTTTTCTCTACATCGTCACATTTATGGAAAAACTGAAGGAATTGGAAAAAGGGGAAGGTAAACTGAAATGCCTCTTAATTTTAGGCACTTTATTTGTCCCGGTCTATCCAGATTGTGAGGTTCCCCCGACTACAATCCCGGGGATACGGAGGGTGGGCTGGGCATCACCTACTGGCACGCCCTGACCATCCTTGCCACAGGTGCCGATGCCAAATCCAAGGTCATTTCCGACACGATCAATTGACTGGAGCACCTGCGGACCATTTCCGACGAGCGTTGCGCCACGAATAGGATCGCCTATTTGGCCGTTTCGGATCAGATATCCTTCAGAGACCTCAAAAACGAAATCGCCATTCACGGTATTTACCTGTCCTCCGCCCATCTTTTTCACCAGCACTCCATCAGGGGTATTTCGCAGTATCGTATCGGGATCATCATTGCCGGGGGAAATATAGGTGTTGGACATACGCACAATAGGATGGTGCTTGTAAGATTGACGTCTTCCGTTTCCCGTTGAGACGCCGTTGAATCTCATGGCATAAAGCCTGTCGCAAAGATAACCCTTCAATATCCCTTTTTCTATCAACACTGTCTCTTGTGCTAAAACGCCCTCGTCATCATAGCCATAAGAGCCGCGCTTCTGGGCGAGCTTTGCGTCATCCACGACTGTAATCAGGGGGGAGGCCACTGTCTCGCCGATACGGTTGCTGTAAACAGAAAGCCCCTCAAGGGCCAGATCTGCCTCTAGGCCGTGACCCACGGCCTCATGGATCATGGTCCCGCCGGCCTCGCTCGAAAGAATGACAGGCATGAGCCCCCTCGGCGCTTCCCTGGCCTCCAGGGCCCGCACTGCCCGACGGGCCGCGATTTCAGCCACCTGAACCGGGTCTACTTCATCGAATAATTCAAACCCCATCAGCCCGCCTACTGGCTCATATCCAGTCTGCACAAGCTCTTTCTCAGCCGCCACCACCTGCACCGTGAACAACGTATAGGTGCGGTCCTCTTTCACCAGGAACCCTTCTGAATTGGCCATGGCCAGTTGTTGACGCTTGTCGCTGTAAACGACCTTGACCTGGCAAACCCTAGAGTCCATTTCGCGGGCTGCCCTATTGGCTTCGCGAACGACAGCAATTTTCCTGGCCGTATCAATGTTCCCCGGAAATAGCCGCACCGGAAGGTTCACGGAGGGCTGCAGGGGGTACTCCTTTGCCACGGTTGCCCCGGGGCTTGCCTTTACGGCACTGGCCAGATCTGCTGAAAGGGCGGAGACATCTTTCTCGGAACAGCGGTTGCCGTGGGCATAGGAAGTCTTGAAATCGCTAATGGCTCGAAGCCCCACACCGGCATCTGTGCCGGTGATGACCTTTTCAATCCTGTTATCATCACAAACAATGGAATTGGTCTGGCTCGACTCATAATAGAGATCAGCAAACGAGCCACCATTCTTCAGAATCGTTCGGAATATTTCTTCTACGGGG
>DAOVAK010000008.1 GCA_030671095.1 Deltaproteobacteria bacterium
GATATATCCGTGTCGAAACAAAAAATCCCCCACATAATCCATCTCAAGCCATGTGGCAGCCGGAAGGACTATATCCGCCAATTCAGCCGTCGGCGTAATGAAAAAGTCAGCGACGGCCATGAACTCCACCTTTTCAAGGGCTCTGTAAACCTCCTTTGCGTTGCCCCTTGTCGTTACCGGATTTGAGGCAAGGAAAAAGAGCATCTTCACCGGATAGGGCTTCTCCTCAATGATGGCGTCCCACACGCATTTGGGGTTCATAATGGCGAAATTGCTTGCAAGTCTGAAGCGGTCCCCGCCCAATCGTTTTGCAACCTGTTCTTTTGGGAGCAGCTTATGGGCGCCGAAATCACCGATATTCCTGATATTGGGCGTTCGAAACAACACCTGCCCGCCAGGGACATCGATATTTCCCGTGATGCCCATAAGGGCTATGAGGGCTCTGTTGTTATCCGAACAATTGATCTGCTGTTCAATGGCAACGCCCCATTGAATGGCCCCTGGTTTGGTGGTGGCAAACAATCTGGCCGCTTCTATGATTTTTTCTTTGGGGACCCAGGTGATCTCTTCCACCTTGTTTAATGGGTATTCATTGACACGTTTCACAAAACGCTCCCATCCATGGACATAACTTTCCACAAACTTCTTGTCGTAGAGTTCCTCATTGACAATGACATTGAGCAGGCCAAGGGCCAGTGCAGAATCTGTCCCTGGCCTGAGCTGGAGCCATATGTCTGCCCGAGCTGCAATACGTGTAAGTCTCGGGTCAACGGCAATGAGTTTTGCCCCCTTATCTAGGCTTACAGAGAAGGACTCCCCCTTGTATTCATCAGGATTGCTGATGACGATGTTATTGCCCCAGACCATGATGCAATTGGGATGATTTTCATAATCCACAATCGGATTGGATCCGCAAGTGATGATACTGGTGGCAATGCGGGGACCATAGCAGAAATGGCCAGCCGTAATGACATTTGGGGTACCGAGGGTGTTGGCAAAACGGTAAACTACACCGTCGTTTTCCCTGCCTGTGCCGTAACCCATGACAATGGATTCAGCCCCGAATTTCTCTTTGTAGCGCAATATCCTCTCTGCGACGGTATCCAGGGCTTCATCCCATGAGATGCGTTCCCATTTTCCACTAGCCTTTGGGCCGATTCTTCGCACGGGATAAGTCAATCGGTCTGGATGGTAGGCTAATTGGGCAGATGCGATGCCTTTGCTGCATAGTGTACCATGGTTAATGGGGCAGTCGGGATCACCCGCGATCTTGGCAACTTTCCCGTCTTTGGTGTAGACCAAAACGCCGCAACCACCGTGGCACATCCGGCAGTGGCTTTTGACCACAGAATCATATCCGTAAACTTCCGTCTCCTTTTCCACATTGGAGTAAACAAATCTGGGCATACCGTTTCTTCCTCCGTGTATAGATGAATCGTGTTGAAACGGCGTTTGAGGTTGAGCCTTCAGCCGCGAAGCCTTTGATTTATACTATCAAATGAGATTTTCCAACAAAAATCTTGGCCTCATCCAACTTATCTTCCAGATAGCTGTTTCTTAGGCTAAGGGTGCCAGGACGCACGTATAAGTAAATGAAAATAGCCTATATTCTTGGAAACAATTGCTGCTTGACAGGGTTTATGACTTGTCCTAAAAGTAAAGGTTTCGGCGAGAAATAGAAAGTTTTACCTAGAGTTCCCCATTTGACGGAGGAGACGATCATGGCAGATGCAGAAAAGATTTTGGAGGCCCGAGAGGTCTCGGAAATGCCAGAAGAACCCGTGAGCGTAAAAGGGAAATGGATCAAAGGTGCTGAAAACCTTGATTGGGGAATGAGAAATCGACTTTCCCGCGTAATAAAACCGGACGGCCACTGCCAGTTTCTTCCCATAGATCACGGATATTTCCAGGGCCCCACCCGGTGTTTGGAAAGGCCGGGTGAAACCATTAAAGACCTGGTTCCCTACGCTGACGGTCTGTTCGTGACGAGAGGCGTTCTGCGCTCCGCCATAAGTCCGGATATTGATACCCCTATTATTCTCAGGGTCTCAGGGGGTACAAGTGTAGTCGGAAAGGATCTGGCCGATGAGGTCCTCACCACCTCCATAGAGGAAATAATTCGTCTCAATGTGGCGGCCGTTGGGATTTCCATTTTTGTGGGGAGTGATTACGAAAAGGAGAGCCTCGAGAGTCTGGCTATGCTTGTTAATGAATGCGAAGATTATGGCATTCCCGTGATGGCCGTGACCGCCGTGGGAAAAGAGCTGGAGAAGAGAACGGGGCGCTACTTGGCCTTGGCATGTCGTATTGCCGCCGAACTGGGGGCAAAAATCGTAAAGACGTACTATTCTGCCGAAGATTTCGATAAGGTGACCAATGGATGCCCCGTGCCTGTCGTGATTGCTGGTGGACCCAAATGTGAGACAGAACTGGAGGTCTTCGAGTTTGTATATGATGGCATGGAAAAGGGAGCCATAGGGGTAAACTTGGGAAGAAATGTCTGGCAGAATCCCCATCCTGTGCCCATGATGAGGGCATTGAACACCGTAATCCATGACAACGCCACGCCTAAACAGGCGTTTGACCTATTTGAAACACTCAAGAGAGAAGCGTAGGTGGCGCTCTGGACCCATAACAAATGAGTAACGTTCAGAAGTGTTGGGACGATCTTTTGAACCACCAAGTTTTAGTCGGATAGTCGATTCTCCGGCAATGCCAATCTCCTCAAGGTGATATCTATTTTGCTCCTTGCCGGTGGTCTGATCTTTGAGGCTTTGAGAAAGATTTGCTTAATAAGAAAGGGACATTCTGCAATTAGCAAGTGGGCGTAAAACCTCAAAGATCAGACCACTGCGGAGTTTGGGTGGAATTTTTTCTGAGATATCACCTTTCGGAGACCGGCATTGCCTCCGACTAGAGAACGGCAAATGCCAACACTATTGAACGTTAGCAATAAATGACCAATGACAAAACAATGCGCGTTTTGATGTATTACAGCAACAAGGACGTGCGCCTTGAGGAGATGCCCATACCGAAGGTAGGTCCTGGCGAATTGCTTATGAAGGTCAAGGCGAGCGGCATATGTGGAAGCGATGTTATGGAGTGGTACCGGCGAGACAAGGTTCCCCTGGTCCTGGGACATGAGACAGCGGGAGAGGTGGTTGAAGTGGGCGAGGGAGTGCAAAAATTTGTGCCAGGAGATCGAATTGCTGCAACGCACCATGTTCCTTGCAATACATGCCATTACTGCCTCAATGGCCATCATACGGTGTGTGATACCCTCCTAAAGGGTACCCACTTCCTCCCGGGCGGCTTTGCTGAATATGTGCGTGTTCCCGCTATTAACGTGGACCGGGGGGTTTTCAAAATCCCGGATGGTGTTACCTATGAGGAAGCATCCTTCATGGAACCCCTGGCATGTGTCCTAAGGGGCCAGAGAAACGCAGGCTTGAGGCCAGGGCAGTCGGTATTGGTGCTGGGGAGCGGTATATCCGGATTGCTCCATGTGAGCCTGGCTCGCACTCTCGGAGCGGGATTGATCGTCGCCGTGGATACCATTCCCTTTAGGTTGGAAAAAGCAGAGGAGATGGGCGCCCATGCCTGTCTTAAAGCAGATGAGACCCTGGTCGAATCTCTAAAAGACGTTAATGAAGGGCGGCTGGCGGATCTCGTTATTATTTGCTTTGAAGGATTTATTCCACTCGCCTTTCAAAGTGTGGAAAAAGGGGGAACCATCCTCTTCTTTAGCGGTGCGTCCGAAGGGGCAACCATCCCCGTTGCCATCAACGATATTTTCTGGAGAACGGAGATAACCCTGACAAGCACCTATGCGGGTGCGCCATATGACTGCGAAACAGCCCTCAAACTCATACATGCAGGTACGGTTCCAGTCAACAAGACCATTACCCACAGGCTGGCTTTGGGGGAAGCACGTGAGGGATTTCAGAAGGTTTGCGCGCCTTTAGAACATGAGTGCATCAAGGTCATCGTAGAGCCGCATAAATGAATTGAATATTGACTATTGAAAATTGAATATTGTGGGAGATGAATGCAAAGTGAAGAACTGAGAAAAAGGACTAAAGAATTTGCTCATCGATGTATTAAGGTAGCAATGTCGCGGCAAGATACCCCGTTGGGGCGTCATATTCGAGGCCAGTTAATTCGGTGTTCCACATCTGTGGCTTCAAACTATCGAGCTGTTTGCATCGCACAATCCAAAGCAAGTTTTATCTCAAAACTTAGTATTGTGTTGGAAGAAGCTGATGAATCCTATTTTTGGCTAGAGTTCATCATTGATGAACGATTGTTGAAAAAAGACCTTATTGGACCGTTGTTAAAAGAGGCAGCCGAGTTAACATCTATCTTTATGGCTTCCAGAAAGACAGCTAGGGGAAAAAGAATTAACCCTCAATAATCAATAGTCAATAGTCAATAGTCAATGTTCAAGAGGAGGAGAAAGATGTCTTCAGAGAACCAAAAAGCATCTGCCGATTTTGATAGGGCCATCGAGATTGGGCGTCCGCCAAACATTGCAAAGCTATTTCCCAATTCAAGGGCTCTCATTGTGAGCGGGAAGGTCATAGATCGTGCAATGGCGGCCAAAGGAAAGGCCATGACCATTGCGGCGAACGGGAGAAATCATTTTGTTATTCGCGGCGTACTCCAAGCGGCGCAAAAGGCCAATGCTGCCATCCTTGTTGAGATCGCCAAGTCTGAGGGAGGTGCAAATGCGTATTGTGCGGTAAACTACTGGAATTTGGCGAGACAAGTGGATGCGGTATGCAACGAATTAGGGATCACCATCCCCGTCGCTATCCATGCAGACCACTATGGCATTAAGAGTGACAACGATGTGGAGGCGGCAAAGATTGAGATCCCATCCATGTTTGATGCGGGGATAACATCCATTGCCATTGATGCCTCACACCTCCCTGACGATGAGAACCTTGTGGCCAGTATCGCCCTTAATCCTTTTGTACCCTTATGGGCTGGCTATGAGACGGAGGTGGGGGAGATCAAAGGCAAGGAAGGTCTTTCAACAGTGGATGAGGCCCTCTTTCTGATCCAGGGACTTAACGCCCATGATATCTTTCCGGACTGGATTGCTCTTAACAACGGTACGACGCACGGTATCCAGGACGCTGAGACTGGGATTCAGGTGCCTCTCACCGTTCAAATCCACAAAGCACTTGAAAAATATAAGGTCTCTGGAGCGCAACACGGTACTTCGGGGAATGATTCAGAACGTCTCAGGAGGATTGTCCAAGAAACAAACACCACAAAGGCCAACGTGGCCACGGCCCTCCAAATGCTCACGTGGGGCGTTAAGGTAAACGAGTATGGAAACGCCATGCTTGATGACGCCGGTGAGTTTGTGAAAGAGGTGGACAAGGGGGTGACCTCTGAGTTGTGGGCTGAAATGGTTACGTATGCAAAGGAGAAAGGGCTTAAAGGAGGCAATTATAAGAAACTTAATCTTCCATTTGAGAACAAACTGTTGGGAATGCCACAAACGGTGCGAGAGAGGATGGTCAGGGCGGTGGATGATTTTGTCTATGAGCTTCTGAGCAACGTGTTCAACGCAAAAGAGACGGCTGCGCTGGCCATTGAGACCATTATTGACGCAGGCTCCTATGACTTGGGGCCGAAGGTTGGCCGAATCGAAGATCCAGGCGAGTGGACAGAAGCAAAGATCATTGAGCGTGCAGCGAAAATCAGTTCTGATAAAGGCTCGGAGGGGGACTTTGAGGATTAGTGTTTCCGCGCAAAAATCAATCTTACCGGAAAGTCATTGCCAGGCGCCGAAGGCGACGCGCCTGCGCGCTGTAGCGCTCCGGCGCGCAAGCGCGGCAATCTCTACTGAACAATACGAAATCTTGTATTTTCACAAGAATGAGATTGCTTCGCTCCGCTCGCAATGACCATGTGTCATAAAACACGTGACTTTGCAAGTGAGTACTAGATTCATTTATCCAGTATCCAGTATCTAGCATCTAGTATCCGGTATCCAAGATCCTGGATCTGGCACCCGGTATCTGTTCCCGGAGGCCGTCATGCAAGCACCTGGAGTGTTTTTGATATGAAAGGGAATTCAACAGAACAGCACCGATCCCATCTCTGGGTCAAGGATATTAAAGTTGATGTCCATGTACGTGGCCACTACCTTGCTAAAGGGAAAAGAGTGGGATTAACCAAAAAGGGAGACCCTTTCTTGAGTATTACCCTGACCGATCGCACCGGAGAGATCGAAGCAAGAATGTGGGATAGGGCAGAGGAGTTCTCTTCAATTTTTGCTGAGGGTGACATTCTGGATGTGGTGGGGTATGCCAATTCGTTCAGAAACCAGATTCAAGTGACGCTTTCAAGTTTGAGCGTGGCAGAGGATGGGGGAGACCCAACCCTTTTTCTAGAAACAACGCCCAAGGATGTCTCCAAGATGATGACATCATTGAGGGCAATCCTTAGACAAACAAAAAATTCTCATCTTAACACCCTTATTGATAACTTTCTCTCAGACCGGCGATTTGTTTCACTCCTCAAAAAGGCTCCGGCAGCCAAAACTTTTCACCACAGCTACCTTGGGGGACTTCTGGAGCACACCCATTCCGTTTGTGAGATGAGCAAGGCTGTGGCAGAACATTATCCGGAATTGGAGAAAGATCTCCTGTTGGCAGGGGCCTTTTTGCACGACATCGGGAAAATAAGGGAATTGAAGTTTGACAAGGTAATCGATTACACGGATGAGGGAAGGCTCCTTGGTCATTTGATCTTAGGGGTGGCCATGGTGGATGAGAAGCTGGCCGCCATAAAAGGCTTCCCCGAAGGCCTTTCTCTCCGTCTTAAGCACCTCATACTCAGCCATCATGGCCAGTATGAATTCGGCTCCCCCAAAAGGCCCAAGTTCTTGGAGGCCTTTGCCCTTCATTTGATTGATGACTTGGATGCCAAGATGAACGGTCTGGGCCGCTTTATGGAAAAAGACAGGCAGGAAGGGGCCTGGACCGATTTCAACAGACTTTTTGAACGTTATTTCTTGAAGGAGGGGATTTCCGCAAAGCGAACAGGAAGAGATGCTGTCCCCATTGAGGAGGAGAGACAGGAGGTGTTGTTCAGAACGTAAATGATAGGGTGGTGTGAAACAAGAGTTGCCTTGCAATTGTTAATAAAGTGATTAACGCTAAGAATATGAAAAAGACACAAAAAAAAGAGTTCCGTTAAAGCCCGACAGAAAAGAGTACTCATGGGTGCTGAGCATTTTATGGAAAAGAGCAAACGGCCAATAAATTACTTGCGTCTTTCGGTCACCGACCGTTGCAACCTGAGGTGTACCTATTGTATGCCTGAAGAGGGATGCGCGTTCGTGCCCCATGGCGAGATCCTCACATACGAGGAGATGCTCCATCTTGTCAAGCTGTGCGTTCAGTCCGGTATTCGGAAAATCCGGTTGACCGGCGGAGAACCATTGGTTCGGAAAGGATTTCTCGGTTTTCTTAGGAGCCTGTGTAATATAGAGGGTCTCAACGAGGCTACATTGACCACCAATGGGGTTTTGTTGAAGGAGTTTGCTGCTGAAATTAAGGACTGCGGTATCTGTCGTATCAATGTGAGTTTGGATTCCCTCAAGGCGGAGCGTTTTTCTCATATCACGGGGCAGGACTCTTTTGACCGTGTCTGGGAGGGCATTCAGGAGGCGGAGCGCTTGGGATTCAATCCCATCAAGATCAATGTGGTGGCCCTCAAAGGCATTAATGATGACGAGATCCTGGATTTTGCCCGATTGACCCTGGAAAAGCCTTATCATGTTCGTTTTATAGAGTTCATGCCCGTAGGAGAGCAAAATTGCTGGAGCTGGGAGAAATTTATCTCCACGGATGAAATCCGCAATCGGATTGAGACCTTGGGGACCTTAAAACCGATCAAACCAGACCCTTTTGGTGGTCCGGCAGAAAGGTTCGTCCTGGATGGGAGTAAAGGGGAGATAGGGTTCATCGGAGCCCTGAGCAACCATTTTTGTACCATATGCAATCGATTGCGACTGACCGCTGAGGGGCATCTCCGGAGCTGTCTTTTTTCCGAGCAAGAAATTGATATCAAGACACCGCTGAGGAACGGCAAAGATGATGCGCATCTCCTGGAGCTGATAAGGCGTGCCATGGAAGGCAAACCGAAAGATCATGGGCCATTGGGACAGGGTCCTCGAAAATGTGTTCGCCAGATGTCCACTATCGGTGGCTAGGACCGACCTCACCAGAATTTTCTTCGAGATCATAAGTACCAAAAGAAGGAGGTTTTTCAAGGTGAAAGACCTGCTTAGGGATGGCTTCGTTGAAGACCATTTTTCTTTTTCTTAAAATCAGATTGCTCTTCCCCTCCATATCTTCCACCTTCACCTTGCGGGCATAATAGATCCCATCAAGTTCCTGAAAATCTGAAAATTCCAAACCAATATTCTTTTCAGGAAAAAAGACCATCCTGGGTAGTTTGCTTTCAGGGTAAAGGTCTATAATTTCAAGGACTTTTCCCTTCTCATCCAATAACCTGATCTGATTCGCTTTCATGGATACGGTCCTATGATAGGCTAGAAGATGGGGGTATCCCCTCAGAACAGCCCAGACCACATGTGCGTCCAATTCCCCAGGGAGGAATTTCGACAAGGCTTCCGGAGTAAAGGCGCCAAGATAGAGTTTCTTGTCTGGGAAAGAAAGGACTTGAAGATTCCTTTCGTCAATCAAGATATGAACAATAGGACGACCCCACGGATGGGTAACCTCGATCTTTATTTTGAACGGATTTTTGTTGCCCACTATCAAGACATGCGACTCTGACTCCCAATCCCGGTCTTTGAGGGATAAAGCGCCCGATGTGTAAAACGAGAATACCTTGCCCTCCTGAGCTTGTATCCTGGACAGGATAACCTCCACGTCCTTCTCACCGAGGGGTTTGTAGAGTGTGGCGCAGCTAGAAAGGGAAACGAAAAGAAAGCACGTCAAAAGAAATGACAAGACAAAGGGGGAAGGATGGGAAGAAAACATCTGGTCACAAGATCTCGGCAATGTTATTTTAGAAATTTCTTGACCTCTTCAATCTTTTGCTTCAACTTCTCCTCACGGGGATGGTTCAAGGATAAGGCCTTTTGATACATTTCGAGGGATTTCTGGTACTTTTCCTTCTTAAAATAGACATCTCCTAAATGTTCTGTAATCGTCGGGTCGTTGGGCGTAAGTGAAGATGCCTTCTCTAATTTGTTAAGCGCCTCATCATACAATCCTTTCTGGTAATACACCCACCCAAGGCTGTCGATTATATACCCACTGTTGGGTTTCAATTCTAGAGCCCTTTTTATGAGATCCATGGCCTCATTCAGCCTTATGCCCTGCTCGGCATACGTATAGCCAATGTAATTAAGGGCATCTGCATGATTAGGGTTTATTTCCAATATCCTTCTCATTTGTTCAAGGCACTTTTCTTTTTGACTTGACTTATCCAGCACGACGCCCAAGCGGAAAATGAGATCCACGTTTTTGTCATCCTCTTTGAGACCCTTTTCAATAGCTCCTATGGCCTTTCCATATTCCTTTTTTGTCTCATAGATGGATGCCAGCATCAGATAGAGTTCAGCCTGATTTCCCTTAATTTCGATCGCCTTTTGAAGGACATCTACGGCTTCGTCATATTTTTTCTGGCTCTCTAAGATGTAGGCTATGTGCATCTGCGCGTTGATATAGTACCTTGATTCTTTGCCTACCAACCTAAAGTGATGTACAGCTTCCTCCATTTTCTCTTTTTCTTCATAAGCCGTGGCGAGGTAATATCTGGACTTGTGATCGTCTGGCCAAGCGGTAACAATCAGATCCAGTTCCGCGATAGACTCATCAATTTTGCCATGCCTGAGATAAATGAGACCCAAGGTCTGACGCCCCGGATCTCCCGGCTTAGATTGTTTCTTAAGCTCCTCGATTTCCTTCTCGGCTTTCTCCCCCTGACCAAGCTGATAATAAATGCCAATCAGCCTATCCCTCGCGATATTGTTGTTGGGGTAAAACCCAAGGAGCCTCTCATATATTTCCGCTGCCTTGTCATACTTTTGAAGCATCTGGTATAGACTACCCAGATCAAAAAGGGCTGGCTCCATACGTCTGCTAAGCTCTAGGGCATCAAGATAGGAGTTCTCTGCCTCCGAGTAATTCTTCAATTCAAGATTGATCCGCCCCCGGTAATAATGGGCCATCACCATATTGGGGTCCTGTTGGATGAGTTTGTCCAAATGTGCTAAGGCGGACTTGAATTCTCCTTTTCTTATGAGGATAGTTGTCAGGATTAACCTTATCCTTTGTTGATCAGGGTCAAGCTCGAGGATTTCCCTGTACGCTATTATTGCCGATTCCCGATCCCCCGACGCAGCGTATATTTCGGCCAAGAGTATTTGATTTTTTACATTTGTTGGATCCAAGTCTAAACTTTTCTGAGCATACTCAGTGGCTGCTTTGTAGTCTTTCATTTCCTTAAGTAAAACGGCCATTTTCTGATTCAGGTAGACTGAATCTGGGTCATAACTAAGGGCCTCCAATAGATAGCCCTTCGCTTCTTCGTAACGTCCATGGGCCATTTGGATGGAGGCCATTGTGAAACTCCGATAAGCCTCCTGGATAACATCTGCCTCCATCTTAGGTATGTCTTCTTCAGGAGGTGCTAAGTCAGCCCCTTTGAATACAGACTCGGGTATCATTCCCGCGCAGGACAGGGCCGCCCCCAATATGAAGGTAAGCATGGGATAGATGAGCCAACTAAAACAGATTATACTATTTTCTTTTTTCATTTGATGAAGTTGGAAAACTCCTCCTCAAAATTTGGAATTTCCTCGATGAGCCATTTTTTGATATTCTTGATGATCCTTTCCTGAATCTGTCTAACCCGCTCCCGGGAAATATGATATTTATCTCCCAGTTGTTGAAGTGTCAAAGGATTTTCGGCCATAATTCGATTATCAAAGATATCCAGTTCCTTTCCAGAGAGTTTTTCCCTGTATTCAGCCAACTTTTTGAGAAGCAGTGTCCTGCTCTGCATTTCAGAGACTTCCTCATCAATAGCCATCTCATTGGGATCAGGCAGGAAAGAGCCGAACACCTCCTTCCCATCGTCACTCATGGGGGCATTAAGAGAGACCTCTCCGCCCCCCAGGCGTAAGCTCATCTCCATAACTTCCTCTTCTTTCACATCAAGACGTTCTGCCAGTAGCCGCGGTTCAGGTTCAAAGCCCTGAGCCATGAGCTTGTCCCTCTCTTTTGCTAGATTGAAGAAGAGCTTTCGTTGGGCCTGGGTGGTCCCAATCTTCACCAACTTCCAGTTTTCCATAATAAACTTTAACATGTATGCCTTGATCCAGAAAGATGCGTAATAGGAGAATTTTATGCCGCGATAGGGATCGAATTTCCTAACGGCCTGCAAAAGGCCCACGTTGCCCTCCTGTATAAGGTCCAGGAGACTTTTGGTCCAATAGCGATGGAAATCCATGGCAATCTTGACCACCAGTCTAAGATTAGATGTAATGAGCCTGTAAGCCGCCCTTTTGTCGTTTTTCTCTCTTACTCTGATGGCCAACTCCGTCTCCTCTTCTCTTGTCAGCAACTTGTAATGCTTGATCTCCAATAGATACAATTGAAGTGGATCGTACGGTACAAGGGCCCTTTCCTCAGGGCGAACCATAGGGGCGAGCTCCACCTGAGTCCCCTTAGAGAGTCTGCTTTTACTAGCCTTTGGTTCCTCTGCCTGAGAGGATATTTTTTTTGCTTTTGGCATTTCAGGGTTTGCCTTTGGGTTACGCTCTAACCGGGGGCAACGATTCTTGGTTGAGGGGCGGGGTGGACAGATGCAGACTGTTTCAGGAACCTATGGATCTTCAAGATAGGGAAATAACCTTGGAGCATAAGACTTGGTCTTACCCAATGGTTACTCTTAGATATCTCTTTTTACCTGCCCGCAATAAAATAGCATCGTTTACCATATCACCTGAGTCGATAATTTCGTCAAAAGCTTGAATTCTTCTGTTGTTTGCATAACCGCCCCCCTGAGAGATCAGACGGCGGGCCTCTCCCCTGGTTTCGCAAAGGCCCGCCTTTTCGAATAGCCTGTAAGCAGGAATTCCTTTCTCAAGTTCTCCAGAAGCCATGGCATAACTGGGGACAGATTGGAAAAATCCCGCTGCACCCTCTCCAAATAGCTGTCGGGCATCATCTCTCGCCTTTCCCGCCTCTTCCGTGCCGTGGCACAGACTGGTGGCTTCATAGGCGAGCACTTCCTTTGCTTGCCTAACCTCTTGCCCTTTTAGTGAGCCAAGCCTGCGGAGCTTTTCCATGGGCAGAAACGTGAATAAGGCCAAGAAACGCTCCACATCCCTGTCATCCTGATTTATCCAGTACTGGTAGTAATCGTAGGGTTTAGTCATTTCTGGATCGAGCCACACCGCACCCTCGTGTGTCTTGCCCATTTTTATACCGGATGACGTGGTAATGAGCGGAAACGTTAGACCATGAATAACTTCCCCTTCCAGGCGTCTGGTGAGATCAGCTCCAGCCAAGATATTTCCCCACTGATCATTTCCGCCCATCTGCAGACGGCAATCATAATGTTTGAACAAATACCAGAAATCATAGGCCTGAAGGAGCATATAGTTGAACTCGATAAAGCTAAGTCCGCTGTTGCTCTTTAGTCTGATCTTATAACTCTCTGCCGCCAACATCCGGTTCACGCTAAAATGGCGGCCAATGTCCCGCAGGAAATCAATGTAATTTAGATCAACCAGCCAGTCGGCGTTGTTCACCATGAGGGCTTTTCCCTCGCTAAAATCGATAAATCGTGAGAGCTGGTCTTTGATTCCCTCTGCGTTTTGCTCGATTTCTTCCCTGCTCATGATGGGACGAATTTCAGTCTTGCCGCTCGGATCTCCCACGAGAGTGGTGCCACCTCCCACAACAGCGATGGGTATGTGTCCCGCCCTTTGCATGTGGGCTAAAGCCATAATGGGTATGAGGCTTCCCAGATGAAGACTGTGGGCAGTGGCGTCAAAGCCGATATAGCATTTGATAGGACCTTCTAAGAGGCTCCGTAGGCGCTCTCTGTCAGTGACCTGTTCAATGAAACCTCTCTCTTCGAATGTGTCAAAAACGTTCACGGATCTATTCCTCAGAAATCTCCCTTTCAAAGCCCTCAGGAAGCCTCAGGCTGACCACCTGACCAAGCTCTCCGATGTCTTTTATATCTTTTCCGTCAAACTCAAAATCCATTCCCGCGGCATTTCCCAGCAGAACATAAAAGCCTCTTCTCGCCTTCCATTGGGGTCTGCTCCCCGGTTGAAGGATGTACTCCTTAGGCGCTTCATCATCGATATAGATCCTTATCCAGGTTCTCAGGTGAACGATGCCCGTGAGAACGCGCCAGTCAGGGGTGCCAGAAGACTCGGCTCTAGCCGGCGTGAGTAGATCCTCATCAGTGGGGAACTTGGTTGGTTCTTTTTCCTCAGGCTCCGACCCAGGGATATCCATTTCTGCCCGCCCGACACTGGGTGTCGCAGCTTCAACGGTTTTTTCCTGTTTCTTCAATGACTCCCTTTGCTCCATTTCCTGGACAACGGGTTGGGCCTCCTCCTTGGCAGGCTCTTCCTGAATTTCCGCAGGGAGCCCTTTCTCAGTTTGCACCGTGCTCTGTTCGGGCAAAGGCCTTCCTATCCATAGGTAGAGTATAATAGCCAGGGCACCTAGGCATAACGCCAATACAAGGGCCAGTCTCCTCCTGGGCTTTTTGGGCTCAATAATGGGTGTTGGCGGCGCCACTTCTTCGGGTACGGCGTTTTTATATAGATCAAGGAGTTTGTCCTCATCCAAACCAAGCGCTTTGGCATAAGATCTAATGAACCCTTTGACAAAAACTGAGGGAGGAAGATTCTGCCACTCTTCGTTCTCCAAGGCTTCAAGGAAATGCCTTCTAAGCCTGGTAACCTGAGACAGCTGCTCATGGCTGAGACCCCTATTTTCCCTCTCATTTCTCAACAGTGCCCCTAGACCTGATACTTTCCCCGGCCCCGTCGTTGCCTCATCCTTTCCACGTGCCTGTTGGCTTTCCTTTTGGCTTATTTCCGGCATGAACGTCTCAAAACCCCTGGCTATGAGAAATGCCAGGCCCTAGAAAATTATTTTGGTGTAGGTCTCCTTTCGGAGCTCCTGGATCCAGGCCGCATATCTTCTGTTAACTTCCTGTTGATACAGGGTCGCGTAGATGTTTTCCCTAACCTCCTCAAAGGGGTTTGCCTGCGCTTTCTGCCTTTTTATCAGCTTGAGAATTTGAATACCGTTTGCCTTTATGATTAAGTCGGTAACCTGCCCAACTTCTAGGCCCTCTAAGGCTTTCCTCAGCTCTGGGTCCAGCTGATCCGCCTTAAATGCACCCAAATCACCCCCTTCATCGGCTCCTGGTCCTTGAGAGGACTCTTTGGCCAACCTGGCGAAATCTTCACCATTTTTGAGCCTCGCTAAGATATCCTCTCCCCTTACTTTGAGCTTACGAAATTCCTCCTCGTCTTTGGGATTCCTTCGAATCAAAAAAATACCGGCGAGCCGAACTGTTTCCTCGCTACTGAAATCTTTCTGATGTTCCTTATAATACTGGGCGATTTGTTCCTCCCGGATAATAATCTTAGACTTGACTTGGTCGTTGATCAGTTCAATGCGTTCCAATTCTACTTTTATATCCTCCCGATACTCTTCAAAGGTGATCCCCTCTTTCTTGAGCATGGCCAGTAGATCTTCGTGGGTCCATTGGTTTCTCCTTTTCACGGATTCAATGGCCGCGTCGATTCGCTTGGGAGGGATTTGGATGCCCAGCTCTCGAATCTTTTCTTTGGCACATTTTTCATTTATCATGAGCTCCAGTATCTTTCTTCGTGTTTCAAGATACCTTCTTTCGTCTTTGTCCCTCAGGGTCTCCGCGGTCAAACCCGTCATTTCTCTTATTTGTTGATTCAATTCGTAGAGCGTGATCACATCATCGTTGACTATGGCCACCACTCTATTGAAGACCTCGCCAGAGCCTCGGTGAGGACCGAACACGAAGACGAAAGCAACCAGAAAGAAGAGGCCTATAGACCTGAATGGCTTCATTTATCCAAACTCCAGCGTCGCTAAAAGCTCTTTATTTACCTGAACAGGAAAAAGGCCCCTCAATTCTATGAGCCATCTCTCATAAAATGTCTCTTGTTTCTGACGAAAAAGCTTTGATTCGATCTCATCCATTGCCTGGGACAGGCTCTTAAATCCTTTTGGACGCTTGGATTGCACCTCAAAGATATGGTAGCCATAAGGCGTCTTTGTAACAGGACTTATTTTGCCAGTGGGCAGTGTGAAAATCGGTTTTTCCATGGATTCGTGGAGCTCCCCTTTGGAGACCCAGCCCACTTCGCCCCCATTTTCCGCCTCAGGCGTAATGGAGTATTTCCTCGCCAAGTCATCCAGATTTTCTCCGTTTTTCAGGCGCTTGCGGATATCTTTGGCTTCATCCTTGGTTCTGGTAACTATCTGACTGAATTTTACCATCTCGGGACGGGTGAACTCGTTTCGATGGGTATCATAATATGTATTGATCTCGTCGAAGGTCACCGGTGTTATATTTTCCGAGACCTTTCTCATAATCTTTTTGACAAAGAGTTGCTGTCTCAATCCTTCCTTCCATTTCTCAAAATCCAGATATCTCTTCAGCAGCATTTCTCGGAATACGGTCTCATCCGGGTAGTCCTTCATGATGTCTTGTATCTCTGATTCCAGTTCTTTTTCCGAGATGGTGATGCCTCTTTGTCTGCCATATTCCAAGATAAGGTAGTGGTCCACAAGCTTGCTAACCAGAGGGTCAATGACGTATTTTACCCCCTGATCCGTCACTCCCATTCCAGAGGTGATGTATTTGATATCTCTCTTCAACTCATCTGTAGTTATATCCCTCTCTCCAACAATGATGACTACCTTCTCTTCTGATCTGTCAAGGATATTACATGCGGATAAGCCAAAAGAGATTGCTAAAGCCAAGAAAAAAACGCGTTTCACCATGCAGTTCACCGCAAAACAACCAGAATACAGTCTACCTTCCTGAAAAAAGCGGGGATGGAAGTATCCTTAATCCTTTAGTGTAATAGTTACGTAGGAAATTGCAAGTATAATTTATGCCTCAAACATTTCTACAATTAGTTGAAATTTATAAAAATAAGCAATGTTTTGCCTAAATGACACAACTTGTGGTTTTCTATCTCATCAGGATAAATTTTGGGAAATGAACGCCAAGAATCATATGTCCCGGGCCTGATCTAACTCCTCTGCAATCCTTATCGCCTCAAGAAGTGCGTCTAGAGCTGGCTTTTCATCGATCTTAACCTTTAGTTTTCGCTCAGAAAGAAATTGAAATCTATTTGGCTCCCTCTCCACTAGGCCAACCACTTTCTCAGGGTCCACATTGGATTCAGGAGAAAAAAGGAATGTGAGGGCTTCGTTACCCACATCTAACTTGCTCATGCCCGTTTTTTTCAAAAGCAATCGGACAGACATGACGGCCACCAGGTTGGAGACCTCCACCGGTGGAGGACCGAAACGATCCTTCATCTCTTCGATCATAACCTCCAATTCCGCTTCTTTACGAAGGCTGGATAATCGCCGATACAAGTTTAACCTGATGTCTATATCTGGTATGAAGTCCTCAGGAAGATAGGCTGGTATGTCCACATTGATCTCAGGATTTATTTCCTCATGCCATTCCTCACCCTTCAGTTCCGCCACGGTTTGCTCAATCAATTCCATATAGAGTTCGTAGCCGATGGCTGAGATATGGCCCGACTGGGTGAAGCCGAGGATGTTGCCTCCTCCCCTTATCTTTAGGTCGTGCAGGGCAAGATGAATGCCAGCACCCAGGTGAGAAAAATCCATAAGGGCCTTGAGCCTTTTTTCTGCCTCTCTCGTGAGTTTTGAACCATCTGAAATGAGGAGAAAGGCATAGGCGCTTTCTTTGGAACGGCCGACCCTACCCCTGAGTTGATAGATCTGGGAGAGCCCAAAGCGGTCTGTATCGTTAATGACGATAGTATTGGTGGAAGGGATGTCGAGTCCAGACTCAATAATGGTGGTGCAAACCAGAACGTCAATCTCCTTTCGAAGGAATCGGATCATGGTCTCCTCCAGTTCCCTCTCCTTCATTTGTCCGTGGGCAACGGCAAATCTGGCTTGTGGGACCAGGTTCATCAGTTCATTGGCCATATGTTCGATGGTTTGCACCCGGTTGTGGACAAAAAACACCTGTCCCCCCCTCTCCAGTTCAGATTCAATGGCATGGATGATGGTTGCTTCATCGTAGGGAAGAAGATAAGTTTGGATTGCGAGCCGGTCTTCCGGTGGGGTCTCAATGATGCTTAGATCCCGTACACCCATCAAGGACATATGAAACGTCCGGGGTATAGGCGTCGCAGTGAGTGCCAACACATCCACTAAGGCGCGGTATTTCTTTAATGTTTCCTTTTGCTTAACACCAAATCGTTGCTCCTCATCGATGATCAATAGTCCCAATTCCCTGAAACTAACGTCCTTCTGCAGTATCCTGTGGGTACCTATCAAGACATCAATCTTGCCGGACCTGACCTTTGCGAGGATTTCCTTCTGCTCCGATCTGGTCTTAAAACGGCTCAGCACCGAAACCTTTACCTGATAAAGCTCCATCCTCAGTTTAAAGGTTTCATAATGCTGTTCGGCGAGAACCGTGGTAGGGACCAGGAGTGCTACCTGTCTACCATCCTGGACGGCTTTGAATGCGGCCCTGATGGCGACCTCGGTCTTCCCAAAGCCCACGTCACCACAGACTAGCCTGTCCATGGGTCTATCAGATTCCATATCTGATAAGACATCATCGATGGCTTTGATTTGATCGGGCGTCTCCTCGTGCTCAAAAGTGGCTTCGAATTCTTTAAAGGTGTTGTCTGGACGGGAGAAGGCGTATCCTTTGCGGTACCTTCTTAAGGCATAGATCTCAACGAGCTGCTTTGCTATTTCCCTTATGGCCTTCTTGGCCTTTTCCTTTGCCAGGCCCCAAGAGCGTCCTCCTAATCGATCCAGTTTAGGGTTTCGTTCATCTGCGCCAGTATATTTCTGCAAAATAGTCATGCGGTCAGCGGGGACGTAGAGCCTGTCATTGTGTGCATATTCCACGAGAACGAAATCATTGGCTTTTTGTTCTATCTCCATTTTATAGAGACCAGCATATCGACCTATACCATGATCCTGGTGGACAACCAGATCTCCCACATTGATTTGACTAAAGGCGGTGAGACTTGCCCGATCCTCTCCCATTCCAGCTGGTGCCTTGGCGCGGGGCCTTTTTGATCCAAAAATCTCGTCCTCGCTAACGACGTAAATGCCGAGATCAGCCCAGGCAAAGCCTTGGGGTAGGCGTCCCAAACAAACGCTTAAACCATTTCCACCGGATATCTCGTTCCATCTGTCAACCAATTCATCCACATTGACTTCATAGTTTCCGAGAATCTCTTTCAGGCGGTTGGCTTGCTGCATAGTTCGGCAGACAAGGATGACCCTGGAGCCGAGATCCAGCCATTCGGAGATTTTTTCGGCCAGGGGTGCCATAGAGACTCTGCCTCTTCCGGCGACCCTCACATCAAGATCATCATCAATTGTCCAGATTCCCTTGATATGCAGTGACTTTACTGAAGCCCCCTGTTTCTCAATAGCCAATGCACTAAAGTCAATACGTTGATAATTCCCAAGGCATTGGTCCAGGTCTGTATCGGACAAGAGAAGCCCGTCTATTTCAGGAAAAGGACTCTCCCGTTCCTCCGCCTCCTGCCGGAATCTTTCCGATTCCTTTTGAAACCTCTCTGGGAACCTGGTTCTCTCCTTTTCTATTCTGTGAGGATCGATAAGGGCGAGAAGTCCATTTCTTGGGAAATAGTCGAACAGGGTGTCAAGGCGGGAGTAGAAATGATTCAACCAGGCTTCTTGCCCTGGAAAGGAGGACATCTCCTGGAATCTTCTTGGGAGCCTGCCCATGGATCTGGCCCTATTTACGTTTTCACGATCCATAACAATCTCACTGGCAGGCAGGAGAACCACTTCCTTCAGATGTTCGGTTGACCTCTGGCTTAGGGAATCGAAATGGCGAATGGATTCAATGCGGTCACCCCAGAACTCCAATCGGATAGGCTGGAGGTAGACTGGGGGGAATATATCAACAACCCCTCCTCGGACAGAATAATCACCCATCTCCTCCACAAGAGAGGTCCGAAAGTAGCCGTTTGTCTGAAGTCTTTTCAGCAGACGCTCCCTATCCAGCTCCTCTCCAACCTCCATGTATTCAAGGGCATTTATCATGGCGTCCTTGGGTAGAATCCTAATTGTGATGGCCTCAACTGATGTGACCACAAGGGGATTTGGTTCAGAGTTGAGAGCGTACAGGGCTTGAAGACGACGGGTGATCACATCCCTGTGCGGGCTCAGCCCTGCCAAAGGGGATATATCATAGATGGGGAAGTCATAGAGCCTCCTTTCCCCCGGCCCTGCGTGCACGAAGGGTTCCGGCAGAAAGAATTCTAACTCCCTATAAAACCGATTGGCCTCTTTTGCATCTGGTAAGAGAAGGAGACAGGGTCTATCCATTTCCAGCAATAGTTGGGCGATGAAAAAGACTCTGGCGGTCCCGGATATTCCCGTGACCGACATGTCTTTGACCTCTTCTTCGATCCACCTCTTCAACTCAACAAGATTTTGGTTTCTTTGATGCATGGTGTCTTCAGAGTCTCGTTTTGCAACACCCCTAACGAATATCCCCTAATCGGGTTTTGGCTCGATTGGGATAGTAAAGAATCCGGGCCCAGAGGACCCGGCTTTGCTCAAACCCCATAGGGGCTAGTAGGATGAGGCTACGGCCCTTTTCGAAAGGCCGTATCTCAAAAAAAATTCCACCGGGCCCCGCAGTGACCCAATATTTTGAGGTTTGCGCCTCTGCGCCCCTGGGAGTCTCCCGTCACTTTGTTAAACCGCAAAATA
>DAOVAK010000195.1 GCA_030671095.1 Deltaproteobacteria bacterium
CTTCATGTTTGTCTCTTTCATACCGTTTTCTCGATGACCACAGAAGGACACATTCGAGGCCGAATCCACCCAAGGAAGGAGCCTCCGTGCCGGGTAATGCACGGATTGCACAGAGCCATAGAAGGGGGAAAGCCCATGACCTAGCTCCGCAAAATCCATTTTTTATACACTAAGTTAACTATTATGAATGGAATGTACCAGATAAAAGGAATGTAAGTTGAGGATTCCTTTCGGGCTATTTCGAAAAAATAGAAAAAAAGGCAGAGCCAAAAAATGGCCCTGCCTTTCAAATATGCGGCACTCTCTCTCACTCCTTATATCATATCCACCAGGTTACTAATTCGTTCCTCCTCTTCTGGCTTAATCATCTGGAATTTTACGCCCATGCCCAGCTGGGTGGCCCAGACAATTTCCCCATCTAACATGATATGTTGTTGTGATATGGGAAGGGGAAAGGCGAGGGTAACTTTTTCCCCAACCAGAGGCGTAAGCGTGGTTCCTATGAATACGCCGCCAGCACTGATATTCTGAATGAAATCCACATGGGCACCGTCCTGAGCAGAATAACAGACGGTCGAGAAATAGGGTTTCCTGACATATTCCCTCTTCTTTATGTGAAGCCTTTGCTCCAACTCCTCTACCAGAGATTGTTTTTCCTCATCGGACATCATGACAATTAATTCGATAAGGCGGGTTTCAACACCCTGTTCTTTCAATTCTTGGTTTGAAGCATTCATCCTGTTTCTCCTGCGATGCCAGTATCCCTGGAATGGCCCTAGAATTCTTCCGAATCCGAACTATTCCTCCCGGGGTTGCAAGGCTTATAAACCCCTCTACACCCAGTTTAATATAATCTTCCCAAGATCCTCCAGAGTCCTGCGAGATCGACCCAATCAGGACCCATCATTTGATGTGCCCATTTTAGGCCCCCGACAGAACGGGAGAGGTTCCGTTAGGGGCAATGCGGGCAGGTTTTTGATGGACGTCCACACCAGGAGAAAGAAGGAATTGAACCTGGTTCATAATGTGGACGTACGTTTCAATAGCCCAAAAACAGCAAAAGAGATGCCACACGAGAATGCGAATAATTTATAACAAATTTCAAATACTTAGACATCCATCACAGAGGAGGCACAGGGAAAGAGGGCAAGAAATGGGCAAATCATGAGAAATTAGTTTCCACATCTGGGTAAGAGTTTACATACATGCGGGGAGATGAAAGGCTGAGGAGGTTGTGAGCCCCTTTTATCTCAAAACATGGGCCTTAGCATGGCCCAGAGAATGGCAAAAACAAGAGCAGGGCCAAAAGGCCCTGCTCTGTAGGAGGTATGGGAGGAAAGGAGGAAAGATTTAACAACCACTCACAAAAGTTTTTCCTTGATGCTGAAAACCATTTCGCGCCATCCCTTAACGGTTCGTAAGGTAGATGGGCGGATTGGTATGGAACTCTATATAAGTAACCTGTGCGTGCTGACCAGGTTGTGGAGCCGATTCCATTTTTGCTGACGTTTTGTTTGTCACGAAGAGGAGCAAAAGCGTCAAAGCGAGTATTTGCAAACAGAGTGTGAAAGGGTTTTTCGGGTTCATGGTTTTGGCCTCTTTTGTATAAAAGTGCACATAGAGTACATTATTTCTGACACTCTGTCAACAAAAATATACATTAAAAATAAAAAAAAGATCAAATCCCGTAAAATCAATAACTTAGCGAGGAAAAAAATTATACAAAAAGTTACACAAGCTAGGTCAAAAAGCTGGATTTAACGGAAAATCGGCTATTTTTCGCGAGAAAAATAGAAATGTATACAAAAAGTAACACCATTCTATAGGGATAAAGAGGGGGGTGAGGGGCACTTTTGTTGTTAAGCGTAGCCAGTTACGGAACTTCCCGGTATTCTGCGTCAACCACGTCTTCATCTGGCCCGGAAGAACCGTGTTGCCCTGTGTCTTCAGCACCGGCTCCACCCTGCTGCGCACCAGCCTGTGAAGCCTGTTCGTACATTGATGCTGCCAGTTTATGGGAAGTCTGGGTCAAAACCTCTGTCAAGCTTCTGATCTCAGCCGTATCTCCATTTTCCATGGCCCGTTTCAGGCTTTTCACTGCATCTTCAACCTCCGCCCGGGTGGCACTGTCCACCCTATCGCCCAGCTCGTTCATCGATTTCTCCGTTGTATAAATGAGCGCATCGGCAGCGTTGCGGGCATCCACAAGCTCCTTTTTCGTTTTGTCCTCCTCAGCATGTATCTCTGCTTCTTTCACCAGTCGATCAATCTCCTCCTGGGACAATCCTGAAGAGGCCGTAATCCTGATAGACTGCTCCTTGCCGGTGGCCAGATCCTTTGCAGAGACATTCACAATCCCATTGGCATCGATGTCAAAGGATACTTCGATCTGCGGCATTCCTCTGGGTGCAGGGGGAATGCCCACCAGTTCAAAGCGCCCAAGGGTCTTATTATCTGAGGCCATCTCGCGCTCCCCTTGAAGCACATGTACGGTAACCGCCGGCTGATTGTCCTCAGCCGTTGAAAAGACCTGGCTCTTATTGGTCGGGATGGTCGTATTCTTTTCGATCAACTTGGTCATGACGCCACCCAGAGTTTCTATGCCAAGGGAGAGTGGGGTAACATCGAGCAACAGCACATCATCGACATCCCCTTTCAAGACACCACCCTGAATGGCGGCACCAAGGGCTACAACCTCATCCTGATTCACGCCTTTGTCAGGCTCTTTACCGAAAATCTTCTTGACCCGCTCCTGGACAGCTGGCATGCGAGTCATTCCGCCCACCAGGATGACTTCATCGACATTACTGGGTGAGAGGCCGGCATCTTTCATGGCAACCTTGCAGGGTCCCTCAATCTTGTCCAGTAGATCGCTGACCAGGGCTTCGAGCTTGGCACGGGTGACCTTTATATTCAGATGTTTTGGGCCGTTGGCGTCAGCTGTGATGAACGGAAGGTTCACATCCGTTTCCATAGAGGTGGACAACTCCATCTTCGCCTTTTCAGCCGCCTCCTTGAGTCGCTGCAGAGCCATCTTGTCATTTCTAAGATCAAGGCCCTGGTCTTTCTTAAACTCATCAGCCAGATAGTCTATCAACCGCAGGTCGAAATCCTCACCGCCCAGATGGGTATCCCCATTGGTCGCTTTGACCTCAAAGACGCTATCGCCTATCTCCAATATGGAAATGTCAAACGTCCCTCCACCCAGATCGAATATAGCAATAATCCCGTCTGGCTTCTTATCCAAACCGTACGCGAGAGAGGCTGCAGTGGGTTCGTTAATAATCCTTAAAACATTCAATCCGGCGATTTTTCCCGCATCCTTGGTGGCCTGTCTCTGGCTGTCATTGAAATATGCAGGTACGGTAATAACTGCATCCGAAATCTTTTCACCCAAATGTTCTTCTGCAGACTTCTTTATGCTGGCCAGGATATAGGAAGAGATTTCAGCCGGGCTGTAATGCTTTCCCCTTAAGTTTATGCGGACATCTCCGTTTTCTGCCCTTTCAATCTTGTAAGGCAGGACCTCCACGTCCTTTTGGACCTCAGGGGAATCATACTGGCGACCTATAAGTCGCTTTACGCCAAAGACCGTATTCTCGGGATTGGTAATGGCTTGCCTCTTGGCAATTTGCCCCACCAGCCTCTCCCCCTTGTCAGAGATGGCAAGGATGGAAGGAGTCGTTCGCCCCCCCTCGAGGTTCGTAATGACTTTGGCCTCGCCCCCTTCCATGATGGAAAGGCATGAATTGGTTGTACCGAGATCTATACCGATTATTTTGCTCATCTAAGTTTCCTCCTTATTCTATAAAAATCGCTTTTTCGTCACGCAAGACGAACTAAGATAAAAATAATCACTTTAGACATATAGTCAATAAAAAATATGATTATTTAAAATATTACTTTTTATTCTAAATCCAGTTGATAATAAAAAGGATTTCCTAGGTTAGGCCTTATTTTGGGGGCAGGAATATTTCGAGGGCTTAGAAGGATGCAAGAATTCTTAACTTCACCTATTTTAGCCTAAAAAGTCTCAATGACCTTTCCTTTTTCGACAAAAGACCGAATATCATTGTAGGCATTGAACAGGGCGGTGATGGCCGTTTCCAATCTGCTGTAAACCGGATCTTCGTTCCCGAGCAGCTGCTTTGCTTTTCTCAATATTTTCTCACCTTCATTTAGATATTGCGTCATGTCTCCAAAAACCTCTTTTCGCATTCGGTGTTTTTCCCGTTCATTGGCAATCACCGGTAGGAGTCGCTGAATCGAGTATTCGACCAGCGCATCACGGGGCGTATCAAAACTCTTCGCCACCTGATCGAGACTGGTGAGGGTTCTCCTGCTGAGGACATAGGTCTTCTGAATTCGATTTGGTTGATTAAATTCTTCGGATTTGAACCTCTCCGCAATGAGGTTCAAGGCCTCCATATCCTCCAACAGGTGATCAAAGAGGGATTTTTGCTTGATGCCCAGATGGTACGAAACGATACTCAGGGCCTCTATGGCCCTTCCCGACAGTTTGAAGGTGGCTCTGACAGATTGCCTACCCCTAAGCTCTGAGGGAGATGGTTGGGGTAGAGATATCCTCCCCATCGGCTCATCTTTTTCATTTCTTTTCATGTTTCTCCTCCCGTCGGCACGTGGTTGTAACGTGGGAATGTGTTTTCATTACTAAATAATACGCATTTTTTTTGATAATGCAATTATTTTTTTCAATTATTATCTTGACATGGCAGAAGTCATGTTTACTATTTCAGTAAGCAAAGCGTTTGATTGATTAAAAGCAAAACTGAAGCACTAAGGAGGTAAGCATTATGAATCTTGTAAGATGGAATCCAATGAGGGAAATGGAGACACTGCATAATCGGATCAACCGATTTTTTGATGACAGCTTTTTCCCAGCCCTCAGCCTGGATGATGACACCAGCCTGGGCAGTTGGAAACCCGTTGTGGACATCTATGAGAATGAAGATACGGTTGTTGTGAAGGCCGAACTTCCCGGCGTTGATAAGAAAGACATCAAGGTCGATTTGAAGGATGGTGTATTGACACTTACCGGCGAGCGGTCCCATGAGAAGGAAGTGGAAAAGGAGAACTATTGTAGAAAGGAGCGAGCTTTTGGAAGATTTCACCGGTCCTTCACCGTCCCCACAGAGATTGATCCAGATAAAATCAAAGCAGAATTTAAAGATGGCGTTCTGACGGTGGAGATTCCAAAGCCGGAGGAGCAAAAGCCGAAAAAGATAACGGTTCATTAAAACCTGCCCATCCATTCACCCTCTAGAGCAAAGGGGTGGTTCCCAGCGAGCCACCCCTTTTTTGCTTTCCCAAATCACCCAACTCCCCCGGTTTCTTCTTAACAGCATTGGACGCAGGCGCTTTGCTTCAGTGTTATTCATGAAAATAAATTGACCCCCTCCCCGCCCGCCTCGCCTGAGCGAGAGCGCCCGTCCTCCGCAGTAGTCTGCTACGGAGGATGGAATGGCGGGCAGGCCCAACCCTCCCCCTTGAGAGCCTGTGCCGCAATTCGTCATCCCCCGCCGAACTCGGCGGGAGATCCAGAATGATTTGATATTACACGATCCTTCTAGATTCCCCTTCGACTTCGCTCAGGGTGGTGAGCCTGTCGAACCACGGGTCTCGCCCAAAATCATTGGGCTCGCCCGGTCGAAGATCCCGACGTCTTCGGCGGGGAATGACAGCTTTGTCCAATTGCAACACAGTCTCTAACAGGGGAGGGCTTCGGCCGTGAGCCCAGCCGAACGGGAGGGTGGGGGTGAAAGTTATTTGGGAGATACTAATAGGCAGCACAACCTAGACCTCTATGTAACGGGGTAACTCTAACGTTAGCTAGTGCCCATCCGGAAATGAATAAATGGGCACTTGCAGTTTCCAGATCAGAAATGAGACATTTTTCTGCAAGGTCAAGCCTCCGGCCCGTAGGGCCTACGCCCCGGAGGGGAAATCAAGGGATTGCGCGGAGACGTAC
>DAOVAK010000511.1 GCA_030671095.1 Deltaproteobacteria bacterium
TGGGGTGTTCCTCCAGTCAGGATAGGCATCCTGTGCGGCCTTGACCGCGACATCCACGTCTGCCTTAGTGGACATTGGTACCTCAGAGAGGAGAGTACCGCGTGCAGGGTTTATTATCTCAACAAATTTATCTGTTGAAGCATCAATCCACTCCCCGTTAACAAAATTCTGCAATCTTTTTACTGTCATTGTCGATCCTCCTTTTTTCGTTTTATCTCATGTTCGCTCGGGCCACTCGTCAAAGAGGGCTTCCAGGGCGAGATTTTCCTATCCATTTTAAAAATGAAGTGGAAGATATCATATGCCTACCCGTGTGTCAACTCAAACAAGACTCCTTCAGCCCTTATTAATGCAGGGTCGTGAGGTCTCTTTCTAAAGGTCGCAATCCCGCTTTTAGCGGGACTTATCGGCCGCCCCCTAGGCTTTGTACATAGGCTCCAGGCAGGCAGGGAGGGCGTCCATTTCAGTGGGGGTTATCCTTTGGGGCTGTCCTGTGACTAGTATCAAGGCTACGCTGCCGTTCAATAGAATGAAGCGGCCTTTGCGACCCTTAAAAAGAGTCGCCACGGCCCTGCCAGGTGGAAGCCATAATTAGAATTACTAGGACTCCTTGTCACTTTTTCAAAGAATATATCATCTCTGCCTCTTTTCTGGCAAAGAGCAGTCACAAGAGTCTATTGAGTAAATGTGAATAGATGCGATAGGACCTTTGTATGAAAAAACTGATCTTCCCAAAAAAAATATAAGCAATCCGCACTTCTCGGCCACGTGTCTAGGGCTGGGCGTCAACATCAAGCGGGTAGATGGGTCGGCGCACCTTTTGGAATCTGAACTGGCTGTAGTCCGATCCAGTGACTCCGGCGCCGTTACATTCCACAATATGTTTTGTGATGGGCAGAAAACCGGCCCTGTAATGGAGGCGGGACTTAAGCAAAAGGTAGCGTTTCATTGTCGGTTCGATACCCACGCTGCGAAAAATCCCTAGGTCAAAAGGCTCATGACCGCGCTCGATGACGACAATTTCGACCTCACCGGTATCCAGCACCGCCGTTCGTCCCATGTTCTGTTCAACACCAGTGTACATTGGGCCTCGAGGGATGAATTGGCCGTCCGATATCACACGGACCGTGCCAGTCACATTCAAGGGAACTCCGCTAAGGCCAATGGCCGGCATATCCATCTTTCCGCCTAGCTGTACGGTCACCCGGTTACCTACCCCGGCTTCGATTAACTGAGCAACAGCTTCGGGGTCTCGGATGGCTCCAACGGCTACGCTTTCGAGGCCTTGGCGTATGACCTCCTTCAGCACTGCCATGGTGTCTTGAGTCCCACCGGAGGCACAGTTGTCCGCGTGGTCGATGAGCAGTACTGGCCCATCAGTGAACTGCTTGGCGCGAGCAACTGACTTATCAAGTGGCTCCGCATCGTAAATGAAATCAGCCCGCAGCTCCCAGGCCCTATCCAGAAGATTGCGGCAACTCTTTTCGGCACGATCCTGATTATCATCTGCCACCACAACAGCGCTCAATCCAGCGTCATGAATATCTGCCAAGGGGAAACCCCCGAAGATTGTGGCCGCCAAGGCATCGCTAGCCTCTGCCTGATTTGCCAAAGCAATTAAATCTCTCATAGGTGGCTCTTCAGTCCCCATACGTAGAGTATGTGGAAGCATGGGACGGTTGTCCCAGGCCATGATCGGCTTGAGTTCACCTTTGAGTACGCGGATGAGAATATCTCCGGCCTTAGCACCAGCCGCATACATGTCAACGTGGGGATAGGTCTTGTAGCCTGTGATTACCGAACAGTTGTCCACCATCTTTCGAGTCAGGTTGGCATGCAGATCTAGGGTCACTGCAATAGGCAACGTCGGGGATATCTGGCGGATACGCTCCAATAGGTTCCCCTCACCATCGTCAGTCGTTTCAGTGACCATGGCGCCGTGTAGGTCAAGAAAAAGCGCGTCACAACCTTCTTGCACGGCCTCACAGATGGTATCCGTGATGCGTTGGTAAGCCTCACCATGAACGGGTCCACTCGGCCATGCCTCTGCAGCAACCGGGGTGATAATATCGGCCTTTTCTTTTACCGCCAAGTCAATAAACGCACTCATGGGCGTATTAGTGTCTTTAAAGGCCTCAAAGGCGTCCTGGCCGAAATAGGGGGCTCGGTTTCCAAAACTATCAAAGGGGGTAGGAACCGGAGAAAAAGTGTTGGTTTCGTGTTTCATTAGGGCGATGATAAAGCGCATTACATCCCTCTCTAAATTGAGTGCAGGAAGGTTTTTCTATCAATTTCCCCTGAATCTTTATTTGACTGATTCGTAAAAGGTCTTAAACAAAGGTCACTGCGAGGGAGTCAGCCTGAAGCAATCTAATACTTGCAGCAAGTTACAGCGCATCAGATTTTTTCACTCCGTTCGCAATGACGTGCCTTTCGACAATTTACTATGCCATCTTTATTACGCTTTTCAATACCCCGTCCGCTTGCGGCGGGGTCATTGATTGAGCAAAAGTCTTTCGAAATAGTACTCTATTAAAATTATTCAGATTAATCTTTCTCGTAAGGGCCAAGTCCTTGTCCCACGGTATCCGCCAAAGGCACATGTGGCGTTTCCTCAAGAAACGGACTGATTTTCCTAATTCGTTCGGCCAATATTTTTAACATGCCCCAAACCCCCCCCCGAGCAAACAATACAAATACGATGCATACAACACCTAATATAAGAGGCCAGCGTTGCCAGTAGGCACTGGCGATATCAGAGGCAATTATTATTACAAAGGCCCCGATGACTGGCCCGAAAAGGCTTCCCATCCCTCCAATCAGTACCATCAAAACGATGTTTCCTGAAGTATCGAACGCAACATTGTGTATATGTGCAAAAGTAATATACATACTATATAGGCTGCCCCCTAGGCCCATAAACATTCCCCCAATGGCAAAAACTATTAGTTTAAAAAGACGTGTGTTGCAACCAATAGACTGCGCCCTGATTTCATTCTCCCGGATCCCTTGGATGACTTTGCCAAACGGAGAAATGGTAATCCGTTTAATGATG
>DAOVAK010000156.1 GCA_030671095.1 Deltaproteobacteria bacterium
ATGTCAAAATAGGACATGTAGATGGTCCAGCCGATGCCGCCGGACGTGGTGGCGGCCCCGAAGACCAGCTCAACGGCGATTGCCGCACGCCAGCTTCTGGCCCAGGATATCTCGAAGCCGGTGATCAGATAAGGCAGGGCCGATGGAAGAATGACATGCCAGAAGAGCTTGAGACCCCTCAGCCCGATGTTTTGCCCCACTTCAATGTAAGTCTGGTGGACGGTCTTGAATCCCGTGTAGGCATTCAGGAAGAGGGGCCAGAGGGCCGAATTGAGGACCACGATAAGGAGGGAGAAGGGACCGAGCCCGAACCAGATAATCAGAAGGGGGAGGAGGGCCACGGAAGGGAGGGGATGCATCATGGCCAGGATCAATTCCACGATGCTTGACACGGCCTCGGATTTCATGGCGAAAAATGTGAGCAGAAAGCTCAGGACGAGGGAGATGGCCATGGCATAACCGATAAAGCTGAAGGTAACCCCCACCCGCATGAACAGCTCACCTGCCCTGAGCCAAAACTGGGTTAATACGTCCAGGAAAGAGGGGAACAAAAGGGGGCTTGTGATCTGGGCCCGGTAGAGAACCTCCCAGACCACGGCCAGAAAGATCACGAACCCGACCTGGGTGGCCGTCTTGCCGGTCAGCCATTCCCTAAAACTTCCCTCCTCGGGCTTCCTTGCTATGGTTATGGCCTCTTTTGAATTGGACATGAAAAAACTCAAATAAAACTATCTGCTCGTTTAAAAAAAAATCAAATTTGTATCGGCTAGCCTTTCAAAGCACACAGGGGGTAATGGAGTGTTGGAGCAATGGAGTATTGTATAAATATTTCTATCAGATTAAACCCAACACTCCGGTACTCCATTAATCCATTACTCCATTCTTTTATTTTGACATCCCCCATCGGATCACCGTCTTCTTTTCGATGGTCTCGAAAACCCCCCTCTCCATCACGATGCCGAAAAGGATAATCACCAGGACACCTGAGAGGATCTGGCTGAAATGGACGTACTGCAGGGCTTCAAAGATGAACCAGCCGATTCCCTCGGAGGCCGAGGTGGTCCCAAATACCATCTCCGCGGCCACCACGGTTCTCCAGCTCCTTGCCCATGCCACCTTGAGACCCGCCAGCAGGTATGGGAGCGCAGAGGGAATCATAACGTGAAGGATCAGTTTGAATTTCCTGAGGCCCACATTCCGACCCACCTCCATGTAGGTCACGTGCACGGCCCGAAACCCCGTGTAGGAATTCAGGAGGATCGGCCAGAGGCATGAGTTGATGGTCAGGGCCACCACGCCGGGGAATCCGATACCGACCCAGACGATGACCAGGGGAATCATGGCTACCGACGGCATTGGGTGCATGATGGTGGTCAGGAACTCAACCACATAGGCGGCCCTGGTAAAAAGCAGGGCTGCACTGGTCATCACTATGGCGATAAGGATGGATGCAAACAGCCCGACAACGATGGCCAGGACCGTGTGGTAGAGCTTGAATAGGAGTTCCCCAGAGGCAATAAAATTGAAAAAGACCCGTCCCACCTCCCAGGGCGGGGGCATGGTCATCTCAGTGGCCTGTTCCCTGACGAAAAAGGCCCAGATCCCCAACACAATCAGAATAAAGATTGCCTGGTAAACGGTTCTTCTGAGAAAAGAGATGCTTGTCACGGCCTACTCGTCCTCGTGTCCCAGGAGATTGTACAGGGTCTTCCAGAATTTTCCGAAATCAGGGTCCGTTGCCAGACGCGGCGGCGTGACGGGGTTCTCAAAAAGTTCCAGGACTCTCCCGGGATTGGTCCCCAGTACCAGGATCTTCGTGCCGAGGAGAATGGCCTCTTCGATATTGTGGGTGACAAACAGGATGGTCTTCTTGGTCTCCTCCCAGATCCTCATGACCTCCTGCTGGAGGGTGGTCCTTGTCTGGGCATCGATGCTGCCGAATGGTTCGTCCATGAGGAGGACCTTGGGATCCAGGGCCAGGGCCCGGGCGATGGCCACCCTCTGCTTCATACCCCCGGATAGCTGATGGGGGAAGGCGGAGTCGAATTTCTCGTCCAGGCCCACCATCCTGAGAAAATTCTGTGCCTCCTCCATCCTGTTTTCATTGGAACCATAGAGCTTGTTCACCTTCAGGGGATAGACCACATTATTAAGGGTGGTCTTCCATGGGAAGAGCTGATTCAGGTCCTGAAAGACCATGGCCCTGTCAGGACCTGGGTCCTGCACTTCGTTCCCGTCCAGCAGGACCTGTCCATCCGTGGGTTTTTCGAAACCCGCGATCAACCTCAGGGTGGTGGACTTACCGCACCCGGAGGGGCCGATGATACAGAAGAAATCCCCGTCATGGACCCCGAATTCGACATCCTTCAATGCCTGGACCGGCGGGTCTATGTAGCGCTTTGCCAGACCGCTCACTTTCAGTTTTACGTTATTTTCACTTCCGTTACCCATTGGACTCCTTGATCACTCAAATATCCGGGGATTTTCCTCTGCACACACGGATAAAAAGGGGAAAGGCCCCGAGAGCGGGAGGACCCTTCCCAGTCAGTTCTCTTATTAATGTCCCGCCTTTACCAGCTCGGGCATGGCAAAGTCACTCAACTTCTTGGGCATCCTTTTGATCAGCCCCACCTCGTGCATAAAACCGGCATACCTGAGAAGTTGGTCCTCGATGTTGTACTCCGAGACATCGTATTTCACCTCGGTCTTCAACTGCTTCATGGTATCTTCCACAGACATCTTGAGGGTCGGGGCAAGGATCTTTGCCGCCTCTCTGGGATTTGCCGTCGTCCAGGCCGCAGCCTCATTGTAGGCCTTGACCACAGCCTGGTAGAGCTTAGGATTGTCCGCGGCCCATTTGGTGTTCACCACCACCTGGGCGTTCGGCATCCAGCCGCCCGGGTTTGGCCACAGGCCGGCTATGGATTTCATCCCTTTCGCCTTTTCAAGCACGGCAAACGGGGGGCTCGTCACATGGGCATCTATCTGTTTTGTGATCAGCGACTGATAGGAGATGGGGTGTTTACTCTTGATCACATAGATATCCAGCGTCTTGGGATTAAAACCGTGGTTCTTGAGATACCACTGAAGTGCGATGTGGTTTGAACTTCCGGGCGCCGGGGTTCCGATCTTAGACCCCTCTTTGGACTTGACCTTTTTAACGAAGTCTTTGATGTCCTTGACGTCCGTGTGATAGGTGATAAGCTCGTGTTTGTACGCGGTCATCACGTCGCACGTCTTGACAGGCGCCCCCTTGCTCCATCCTTTGATGAAAGGGGCAAAGCCTGATATCCCCACCTGGAGACGCCCGGCGATCAAAGCGCTCCTCACATCCGCACCGGACGCAAAGCGGGCCTCTACAACCTTAGTGCCCGGAGCATATTTTTCGATCAGTTTCTTTTGGACAACGATGGTGTTAACGGCGCACCAGAGACCATACTGCTGCGCGACCCGCACGGTCTCTCCTGCATAGGTGGCAGTGGGTTGTCCAAGAAATCCGATTAACGAGAAAATAAAAAACCCCAACACGATCAACCTGATTGCTTTCATGTTCAGTTACCTCCTTTGGGTTAAAGGTTATGATATTTGGTTGACAGACGACCTAATCCTATACCTCTATTATTATTGTGGAAACGCAATGAAGTGCAAGGTTTCCTGATACTCAATCCGCAATCACTAAGCGCTGATGTATAGTTTCGTGAGTACGAATTCACGATGGCCAAGGGCTTCGGTAGCCGTAAAGCGGCCATTGCAGGTTCTACGTACCATATCTATCAGTTGATCACCCGCTTCGTCAAGGGTCAACTCCCCTTTCAGGATGGCAGAAACATTCAGATCGATATGTTCGCTCATGGTCTCGCAGGTGAGCGGGTTGGCCGAGAGCTTGATCACAGGCACGATGGGATTACCGACGATGTTCCCATACTTGATGACCGTGTCGCCTTCACCTGCGTTCGTCAAGGCGATCTTGTGGCCCAGGCGAATATCCTTCAGGGCATTGACCTTGATCGTCTCCTGGTTGTCCATGTATAGCCCCTCGGCCTCTTCTCCGGACCTGATGTCCACTGTGGCAACGCCCACCGTGTCACTCTTTTCATGAATAAGAAAATGAACCATTACCGTACTCCTTTCTTTCCATTTACCTAAAGGCCCTTTTGGGTTTTTAAAGGTTAAAATAGTTTCTCGGTTCCTTACCATTTAACACCGCAGCCACATCCAGGCACACGGATGTGACTACCCTCTCCTGCCCCTCTTCCGTAAAGGCCCCGATATGGGGTGTCAAAACGATGTTTTCCATCTCACAAAGAGGGCCCTCTTCGGGGGGTTCTTTGTGACGCACATCCAGGCCGGCACCGGCCATTTGCTTTTCCTCGAGGGCCTTTATGAGGGCCCCCTCATCAACCACCTCTCCCCTCGACGTGTTGATGAAAAAGGCCGAAGGTTTCATTTTACGGAATTTTCCGTAATCAAACAGGCCCTTTGTTTCTGCTGTCAGGGTTACGTGGCATGACACATAATCTGAACGCCTGAGCAATTCGTCCATATCCACCATCTGAGCGGAAAGTTCCGATACAAGCACCGCATCCGGGTTTGCGTAGATGTCGTGTGCCAGTATCTTCATTCCGAAAGCCTTTGCCCTTTTTCCCACACGGTAACCTATGCGACCCAGCCCCACGAGTCCGAGGGTCTTGCCGTAAAGTTCGACCCCCGTGAATTCCCTTCGTTTCCACTGTCCCGATTTGGTGCTACGGTTGGCCGGAACTAGCTTTCTCGCCAGTATGATCATCATCCCCAGGGTCAGCTCCGCAACGGATATGGAATTCTGTTCCGGGGTGTAGACCACCACAATGCCTGCAGAGGCGGCCGCTTCCAGGTCGATGTTGTCGAGCCCGGCCCCGGCCCGGCCTATGACCTGCAGTTGGGGTGCAGCCCTGATGATCGAAGAGGTCACCCTCGTCTGGTTCCTCACGATAACAGCCCCGAATTCCGGAAGCGACGCCTGAAGCCTTTCAGGCTCTCTCCAGAGATTCGGTTCGAAAACCACGTGGAATTCTTCCTTCAGGGTTTCCATGCCCTGACCCGCGATATCTTCTGTGATCAGAATGGCTTTCACAAATCCGGCTCCCTCCGGGTCAGCCCATTTACTGCTCTATGAGCGTATATGTCACGCCTAACTCTTTACACAATTCCTGGATCTCATTGATCGTTCCTTCCTCGATCGGGATTCCCTGTTCTCGGTTTTTCAGGGCCTTGCTGAAAGAGAGTTCTCCTGGAAGCAGTATCTCCTCCACACGGGGTCTTTTTTTACAGGCCTTGATCTCATCAATCATCCGGTCCACCCTTCCCTTGAAACGGGAGACGTCCATGAAGGCCTCTATATCCAGGACGCAGAAAAAGTGCCCCACATCCTGTTTCCTGTCCATATCTTTGTACATGGAGCCGATGGACGAGCCGAAGGCCGCCCCGGAGAGCACGCCCGTAAAGAGTTCGACCATCAGAGCCAATGCATATCCCTTGTGTCCGGCCATGGTCAGGACCGTTCCCATTAGGGCCTCTCCTGCATCACACGTGGGACGGCCTTTCACGTCCAGCGCCCACCCTTCGGGAATGGGGTCCCCTCGTTTATGGGCTGCAATAATGTTACCGCGGGCGACAATCGATGTGGATAGATCGATCCTGATGATTTCAAAGCCCCTATTTGTGGGAAATGAAGCGGCTATGGGATTGGTCCCGAAATAGGCCTGACATCCCCCCTGGGGCGACATGGCCGGTTCCGAATTCGTCATGGCTAACAGAATCATATTCTCTCGGGCCGCCCTTTCGCAGTAATAAGATAGGGTTCCGAAATGCTGGGAGTTTCTGATAGTGGCCGCCGCCACCCCCTTTTCCCGTGCCATGGAGATCAGGCGTTTCAGCACATGAACGGCCTGGACCTGTCCCAGACCGTTTCCGGCATCCACCGCGATGACCGAATCCCGTTCCCTGTCAAATGAGATACCTGCAACCGGGTCGATGAGCCCCTTCAAGATCCTGCGAATGTAGATGTTCACCCGTGAAACGCCGTGGGTGGACTTACCGAAGACATCCGCCTCCACCAGGGTGTCTGCAAAGATCTCCGCATTCTCTCCAGGCACACCCGCAGCCCGGGCGATCTCCGCAACCAATCTTTTGGCCTCTTGAATATCGTATCGCTTCATGGAAACACCTCTGTGAGCAGCATATTTCATGCCAGCCCTCAAATAGGATTAAAACAAACTGATATCATTACTATTTTTATGATCTCAAAAAAAAGGATATGCTACAAAATGAAGAAATATTGAGCCCAATTTTCGGCGATCCGCCCAATATCGGGCTTGCCTGGTGCATCCATTTCATCTATATTAATCCGGCTATGCCTGAAAAGATACCCTATATCTTGGTTTCCCATTTTCTTGATTTCTGATTGTCTTTCAAAGAGCTTCCTCCGGATATCTTTGAGCTGAGGGAATTCTTGACGGACCTCTCCATCCATGTGGCCATTGTCGTGGACAACATGCTCTCTTACGAACAGCTCAAATTCACATCCGAAAACCTTGAGAGGGAAAAACGCTTCCTGCAGGACAATGC
>DAOVAK010000006.1 GCA_030671095.1 Deltaproteobacteria bacterium
TTGGGGGAACGTCAATTCGGAACCAAAGGAGGTCAAAGATGTACAACGAAATGATTTCTAGAATCGAAAACATTATGGATCAACTCCATGATATCAGAGGTCATCTTTGACCTAGACAGCCAGCAAAAAGAATTAGAAAAAATAGAAAAGATCATGTCAAAGGCCGATTTCTGGCAAAAGGACCAGGAGGAGATCTCTAAGTTGAATCAACAAAGCGCCTCTCTCAGGGAAAAAATCGACCAATGGAAGAAATATTACCAAGAGACTGAAGATGCTAAAATCCTTGCGGAAATGGCTCATGAAGAGGATGACAAATCTACCTTGAAAGAGGTAGAGAAGGATGTGGATCAGCTTGAAAGGAAGGTTAAGGGCCTTGAATTTCAATCCCTTCTCGGTGACCCAGATGACAAGCGCAATGCCATTGTGGCCATCAATGCGGGAGCCGGCGGAACAGAGGCCCAAGACTGGGTTGAAATGCTTTTCAGGATGTACCTTCGCTGGTGTGAATCTAGAAACATGTCTGCTCACGTCATCGACTATCTGGCAGGTGATGAGGCAGGCGTCAAGAATGTGACCTTTACTGTGAGTGGGCCTTATGCCTATGGCTACCTGAAATCAGAGCATGGAATACATCGCATGGTCAGAATCTCTCCATTTGATGCCACGGGAAGGCGACACACCTCATTTGCCTCCGTTTCCGTCCTGCCTGAGGTGGACAGGGATATCAAGATCGAAATTGATGAAAAGGATTTGCGCATAGATACGTACAGGGCGAGTGGACCTGGGGGTCAACATGTGAATAAGACCAGCTCCGCGGTGAGGATTACACATGTCCCCACAAATATTGTCGTCCAGTGCCAGAATGAAAAATCCCAACACCGGAACAAGGAAATGGCCTTGAAGGTCTTAAAGTCTCGGCTCTATGAGATAGAGAAAGAGAAACTGGAACAGAAGAAGCAGGAAATCCACCAGACCCAGAAAGAGATCGCCTGGGGAAGTCAAATAAGATCTTACGTGTTCAACCCTTATAGAATGGTCAAGGACCGCAGAACAAATCTGGAAGTGGGTAATCTGGACAGGGTCATGGATGGAGATATCGATATGTTCATTGATGCTTACCTGAGAATGAAAAAATGATCTGGGTGCCGTCGCCCATATAGCTATCCACCCTTATAGGCCTGTTCAATGCTCTTTATGTACCGCTCAATCCCTGAAACAATACCCTCAGCCAGGCTTTCCTGATATTTTTTGCTGAGCAAGCGCCTTCTCTCCTTGGTATTGGTAATGAAGCCCGTCTCCACCAGAATGGCCGGCATTTCAGCACCTATCAGCACATAGAAGGGGGCCTGCTTGACGCCCAGATCTCGTACCCCGCTGTATCTCTTCCTGGCTCCACCTATCATGCCCCTTTGCACCTCACGGGCCAACCGGCTAGACTCGTTGATTTTCGTGTTTAGCATGAGATCATTCAGGATTTGTTGAAGATCGCTGATATTCTTTTCCGAGGTGGCATTCTCCCTGGCAGCCACCATAACGGCCCTGGCATCTGTGGCTAGATTCAGAAAGTAGGTTTCCAGTCCGTGGACCCCCTTCTGTTTGTAGGAATTGACATGAAGAGAGATGAAAAGATCCGCCTTTTTCATATTGGCTAAGGCCGTTCTTCGTTCTAAGGACAAGAAGACATCCCTATCCCTTGTTAGAATAGCCTCACAACCGAGTCGCTTCTTTATCTTTGCTGCCAGTACCTTGGCAAGGCTCAATACGATGTCTTTCTCCTTGATTCCCCCTTTTATGTAGGTCCCGGGATCTCTACCCCCATGTCCCGGATCAATGACGATCCTTTCCACGCCCAATCCCAGTTGTCTTGCCAGGGAAACGGTCTTGCCTTGGCGTTTCGCCTTCCCGGTCTCTTTCTTGGCCCGTCTCTTTTTTGAGCTTGAGGGGCTTTTGCTTCTATTGTCCCTTTCGTCATCACCGCGCACGTCCACCACAATGCGAAAAGGATCATGGAGATGAAAGATCTTATGTGTGTTGATACTGTTAATATCCAGGACCACCCGCACCCTATCCTTTGTAAATTGCCCTGCCCTCGCCCTATGCAGCAGACCCCCCTTTATGGGTATGGAGCTCTCAATATCCTTACCGACCCTTGCCTTAACCAGATCTACGTATAGTCGTCTTGGTTTTTTGTGGGTGGGATCTTTTTTTAGTAGATTGGAGGTGTATTTAACGGATCTTTCAAGATCAATGACAACCCGGGTATAGGTGGGCGTGGACCAGTGACGGATATCTTTGACCAAGGCCAACTTGCTTCCTGTGGAATCGGCCGCACTTTTCCCTTTTTGGTTATTCTTCTTGCTGAGGATGACGGCCAACTCATCCAACCTGGCCCTCGCCCTTGGACGCATGTCCCCAGAAGGGTACTTAACATCCACCTTCAAGAACTCCACATAGGCCTGGGAGGGATCTTTTTTATGCTTGTAAAAGATTTCCCCTATCCGGTACTGCGCATCATCGGCGAGGCGATGATTCTCGTACTCTTCAACCAGCCCTCTGAAGCGTTCGAGACCATCATCCAAATCCTTTTGCATTCCTGAATACCCGTAAAGCTTGGTATACATTCGGGCCTCGCGGTACACGGCCCATGGGGCCTGCTTACTTTTTGGATAACGGGAATAGACGCTCGAATAAAGACGGATACACCTTAGCCAGTAGTGACGATATTTTTTCTTCTTTTTGGAACGGTATAGAGATTTTCTGCAATTATCAGCCTGCTTGAGTAAGGTTTCGGGCTTGGATGGGGCCTTGCCCAAGACCTCAGTCCCCGCTACTAGACAGAAAGATACAAGTAGGAGAAAAAGAAATGAACCAATGCGGACTATCCTGCTTTTCATTGTTTTTGTTCGTCCAAATATTCCTTCATTTTATTCAGTTCGATCAGCGCCTCCAGGGGGGTCATAGATGAGATGTCCAGTTTTCGAATCCACTTTTGAAGTCTCTGATCCTGAAGACCGAAGAGATTCAGCTGTGATCTCACTTCCTCATCCTTACTGTCCTGTGAGCGTGCCAAGCGCGGTCTACCCACCTCATCCAGCTCCTCACCCTCCAGATTATCTAAAATCTCTCTGGCCCTTTCAATGACCTCTCTGGGCAGTCCGGCGATTCGGGCCACCTGTATACCATAGCTTCGGCTTGTTCCGCCCGGCACCAGTTTCCTTAAAAAGATGATCTGATCATTCCATTCTTTGACCGCTATGTTAAAATTCTTCACCCTCTGCTTGGTGGCGATCAGATCTGTCAATTCATGATAGTGAGTGGCAAAGAGGGTTCTGACCCCCTTGTCTGCTCTATCGTGCAGGGATTCTGCCACAGCCCAGGCAATGCTCAAACCATCATAGGTGCTTGTTCCCCGTCCTATTTCATCAAGAATGACAAGGCTTTTGCTCGTGGCATGTCTGAGGATATTGGCCGTCTCGTTCATTTCGACCATGAATGTACTCTGACCCCTTGCCAGGTCATCGCTGGCGCCCACACGTGTAAAGATACGATCAACTATTCCGATATTCCCTTTGGAGGCAGGAATAAAGCCTCCCATCTGCGCCATCAGAACGGTCAGGGCTGTTTGCCTGAGTATGGTGGATTTGCCTGCCATATTGGGGCCGGTGATGATGAGAAACTGGTGCTCCTTGTCATCTAAATGGATATCATTGGGCGCGAAGTCTTCATCTTTGACCGTCAGCTCTATGACAGGATGTCGTCCATCCACAATGTCTATCACCTCATCATCACGGACCTCAGGACATGTGTAATTGTTCAGCTGGGCGGTCTCGGCAAGCCCTGCAAGAGCGTCCAATTCCCCAATAAGAGCCGCAGTTTGTTTGATGCGCTGATTCTCACGGGCCACGCTTTCCCGAATCTGCCCAAAGATTTCGTACTCCAGCTCCACCCTCTTCTCTTCAGCGCCCAGTACCATCTCCTCGTATTCCTTCAATGCCTCTGTAATAAATCGCTCTCCGTTGACCAGCGTCTGCTTCCTGATGTAGTCAGGGGGCGCCAAGTGCAAATTGGCTTTAGAGACCTCGATATAATACCCAAAGACCTTGTTGTATCCCACCTTCAGATTCGATATTCCCGTCCTTTTCCGTTCAGAAGAGGCCAGTTCAGCAATCCAGGCCTTGCCATCCCGGGTGACGGAGATCAACCTGTCCAACTCCCCGTTATAGCCTTCCTTGATCAGACCTCCCTCCTTTAAAGAGACTGGAGGTTCCTCACAGATAGCCTTTTCAATGAGCTGAGCCACATCCTGGAGCGTGTCCAGTTTCATAGAGATTTCCGTTAGGAGGCTGCTCGTTGCGCTGGCCAGCCTTTTCCTAATGGCTGGCAGTCTGAGAATGGAGGAATTGAGTGCCACCAAATCCCTTCCATTGGCCCTTCCGAGGGATATTCGAGCGTTCAGTCTTTCCAGATCATATATCCCTTCCAAGGCCTCTCTAATATCCTCTCGGAATATCTCATCATCACGAAAACTCTTCACGGCAGCCAGGCGCCTTCGGATCTCATTCAGGTCCAGTAAGGGATAGCCGATCCAGCGTTTTAGGAGCCTACTCCCCATGGGCGTGACCGTCTTGTCGAGGACATGAAAGAGGGAGCCTTTTATGGATCCGCGTCTCATGGTTTTGAAAAGTTCAAGATTCCTGCTGGTGGACTCATCTAAAAACATGAAATCACCCAGGCGGTAAGTGACAAGTTCCTTGATATGATCCGGATTCCCTTTCTGGGTCTCTTTGAGATAATACACAATGGCACCGGCCGCAATGATCCCTTGATCCATACCTTCACATCCAAAACCGGCGAGGGACCTTACGCCCAACTGCTCTTTCAAGAGGTGCCCTGCCCTTCCTTCATCAAAAAGCTCCCGGCCGAGGACTTCCAGGCGGTAGGAGGAGAGGCCCTTTTGCTTGACCAAGTCATCCTTTTCAAGCACCAGGACTTCGGCAGGATCAATCCTTCCCAATTCATCGATCAATTCCGCCCAATCCGTAACCTCCGTGACACGGAACGCCCCTGTTGAGAGATCCATGTGAGCAATCCCGTGGGGTTCGGTTGCTCCAGCTATGGCGGCAATGTAGAGGTTGCTTTTACTATCCACATCCCCATCCTCTGTTACAGAGCCAGGCGTAACGACCCTGACCACGTCTCTTTTTACAATCCCCTGGCTCTTCTTTGGATCCTCAGTCTGTTCACAAATGGCAACTTTCCAATCGTTTTCAACGAGTCTTGCAATATAGGACTGAGAAGAATGATGGGGAAAACCACACATGGGCACTTTTTGTCCATTATAGGACCCACGGGACGTGAGCGTGATACCAAGGATTTTGGATGCGACTTTCGCATCATCAAAAAACATCTCATAAAAATCACCCATGCGGAAGAAAAGGATCGCATCTGGATACTCACCTTTAATACCCAGATACTGTCTGAGCATGGGTGTCATCTTGCTCATCCTTCTTCCTCTGTCTTTTCCTGGGGTTCATCGAGGGGTGGTTCTGGAAGCTGCGGGGAAAAGGTGGACTCACTCATTTGGGAGTCCATAAAGCTCATGGTATCCCATTTTCTGCACTGGGGGCATTGCCACTGGAGATCATCTGGTTTGAAACCGCAGTTGCTGCATTGGAATTTCAAGTATGCCACGTTTAAGTGGGAAATTAGGTCCTCATAGGCTGCCAGGGCCTCTCCTTCTTTCTCCTTTTCCAGGAGTATCTCACCCATAAATCTCCTGGCCTCCCAGAAGGATGGGTCCAGCGCGAGGGCACCTTCTAGCTCCTTTAGTGCGCCTTCATAGTCCTGCTCATTATAGAGGTAGCGGGCCAGGGCCAAGCGCGTAAAGGCATCTGAATTGAGCTGGGCGCATTCTTTTAAGAAATCCTCCACGGGTTTAAGATTTTCCATCGTCGCATAGGCGCCCTCCAGACGCCGATAGGCCAGAAAGGTAAAGCGAGGCGCCACTTGTACCACTTTTTTCCAGGTGCCGATCGCCTTTTTGTACTCTTGTCTACCGAAATAGAGGTCCCCCAGATGCAGGTAGGCATCCACGCAAGTCTTGTCAATGGATATGGCCTTATTATAGCAAGAGCGCGCCTTGGGCAATTCCCCCTCCTCTTGATACGCCTTGCCCAACTCTGTTTGGTGATGTGCTAGGATATGGTTATGGTTACCCTTGGCCAGCCGGGCTATCCTTTGGCGCATGGCAAAGGCATTTGCCCAATCTTTCATCTCCTCATAGATTTTTTCGGTCTCTTCCAGACTCTCCATGTTGGATGGCTGATTTTCGAGCACCTCCAAAAACGTCCTGAGTGCCCGGTTTAAGAACCCGGCCTTGCGGTAATCCAATCCCAGATCAGTGAGGGCCCGGACCCTGATCTGTTCACTAATAGTAGGTCTCAGAATGATGTTCTGCCGGATACGGATGGCCCGATCAATATCTCCTTTGGAGCGGTATAGATTGGCAAGAGCCACGTAGGTCTCTACGGTCTCTGAATTGACCTGGACCGATTTGCTGAACTCTTCAATGGCCTGATCATGCTCATTGGAAAGGATATACTGCACCCCTTTAAGGAAGGCCTTATCTCCTTCCTTGGCGGCAGATTTGATCTTTTTCTCTGTCTTATGACGCGCGAGACGTCCGAGAATCAGGCCAATGACAAAGGCGGCTATTATGCCTAAACAGAGCTTCTGGTTTTCAGGTTCTAAGAACCATTGCCAGAGTTGTTGCCACATGAAATCTCGCCCTCATCACTCCTCTTCAGTGGTGTCGACCTGACTTGGAGAGACATCATCAGAGGTAATAGGAAGGTTTCTGAGAGAATTGAGCTCCTTATCTTTTTCTCGTGACGCGCTAACAAGGCTCTTTATCTCTCTTTTGAGTCGGAAACGTTCAATTATACCATAAAACCCGATGACGAGCACACCGAAGAGAAAAGCGATGGTCACGATGAAATATAGGGACATGGCAGAGGTCGTGTACTTAATGAAGCGGAGATCGACCTTAAATGCAACTTGCTCAGACATGGCCCCATGATTTTGGACTATAATGATAACGACGAACAGCATCAGTATGATGGCTAATATGAATTTTAGATGCTTCATTCATGACCTCCTATATGCGTGTTATGGAAGATACAAGAGCGCCCGTTCTATGCTTTATCCCTCCCTAGAATTCCCTGATTCTGGATGAAAAGCAAACTAAAGTTGCTAAGTTATTATAGCTTATCAAATTCGGTCCTAAGTTTCTTATAGGTCTCCTTGATGTGCTCTGGAATGACCCGCACTTCCCCAAGGACGGTCATATAGTTGGTATCTCCATTCCAGCGCGGTACAATATGAAAGTGCATATGGTCTTCCATGCCGGCCCCTGCCACGCGACCAAGGTTTAACCCCACATTAAAGCCTTCAGGATCCATAATATTTTTCAGGATATCTATGGATCTGCGGACCATGAGTAAAAGGTCCAGGCTCTCCTCATCAGAGAGTTGGTCCAGTCCAGGGACATGTTGAATGGGAGCTACCAAAAGGTGCCCATTGTTATAGGGAAATCTATTCATCATCACTGTACTCAGCGATCCCACATACAAAATCAGACGCGCTTCATCCTGGTCTCGATCACTTCCTGGGCAAAAAATACAGCTCCCCCCTTTCTGATCGGAAAGGATATACGCCATCCTCCATGGTGCCCATAGATTCTTCATAAGAATCACCTCACTCTCATCTCCGCCCGCGATCTTGCTCTCCACATCAAGGTCGTGCTAATTATTCAATGGGAATGATTTCACCTCGGATCGTTTCACCAACTCTCAATATCCCAACGCTATGATCCCTGGAAAAGGAGAACCCTGTTGCAGTTCCTGGATTAAAAAGGAGTATCCCATCCTTAACATAATTTGCTGCTCGGTGAGAATGGCCATAGACAATGGCATCCACATTCTGGAATTCAGCCCGAATCCTTTCCTCAAGGCCCCTCGACGGTCCGTCTCCATGAATAAGACCCACTCTGTAAGGGCCCAACTGGATCACCTTCTTCTCCGGAAGCGCCTCCTTCACCTCTATGGGATCCATGTTCCCGTGTACACCGTGGAAGTTCTTCCTACTCAGAAACTCCACAATCTCAGCAGAAACAAAATCCCCCGCGTGAAAGATGAGATCCACGTCCCCTAGGAACTGATCAAGCATATATCTGAAATCTCGGGTCAGGCGATGAAGATGGGTATCTGATAAGACGCCGATTTTCATCTTCATGTCAAGGCACAGACCTCCACGAGGCGGTAGATGTTGGTAGGAAAGTATAGCAACCTCAAAAAAAAAGACAACCCAAATATCTGTCTCTCCTCGACAAAATCGTTTGACTGGGAGAGATTTCTCTTGTATTTCAGGTGCTGATTCTGTTTGCCCATCTCGAAGTTCGTGGGCTAGCGGGCTAACGGTTAAACGCAACGGCCCTGTGGGTCGAAGAAATCCGCTAACCATTGAAGCGCTATCAATTGAAAAGGATGAACGATGCCAATATATGAATTTTATTGCCAAAACTGTCACATAATTTTCAATTTTTTCTCTGCTACGGTGAACACGGAAAAACGGCCTCTCTGCCCCAAGTGCAAGAAAAGGAAGCTGGCTCGCCAAATGTCCACCTTTTCCACGCTCCGCGGTCGTGGAGAAGAGGAGGATATGCCCTTGCCAGACATGGACGAGTCAAAAATGGCCCAAGCAATGGATCTCCTGGCAAGGGAGGCTGGACGTGTGGACGAGGACGACCCCAGGCAGGCTGCCGATCTCATGCGAAAGCTAACGGATATGACGGGGCTCGATCTAGGACCAGGGATGGAGGAGGCCCTGAGACGAATGGAAAACGGGGAGGACCCAGAACAGATAGAGGCAGAAATGGGAGATCTCCTGGAGGAGGAAGAACCCTTCAGCCTCAAAGAAAAATCATTCAGAACCCCCAAAAGGCGTCCACCAAAGGTGGATGATACACTCTACTACTTGTAATCAGGTTTTGCCTATTGGCCAGTTTCCCCGTTGCCCCGGTCTAGAAGTCTTGCCCTCGTATCTGGCTGAACGGGCTGACACGCAAACCTATAGAGTTAACCTACAAACCCACCAACTCAATCTCCCCCCATGTAGCCATTTTGTCCCCCACAATGACCAAACCACCCCATATTCCTTTCATCTGATCCGCCCAAGTGGCGACCTTCTCAAGGGCCGTTTTACTTTTGATCCTGTTCCCGAGGCCTGTGGCCGCACCATCCGCCAGGACCGCAGATGAAGAGAGGAGGCAGACCAGATCCGCTATGCCCATGCTTAGGGAGTGCCCCACTGTGGCGGAAGAGGAACAAATTCCAAGGGGCATCTTTTCTCTAGAAATCAACACACCGATTTTTCCACTTAGGGGAGACTCTCCGGCAAAAATTGAAACGGTCACTGGACGATTGACTTTCAAAAAGATGTCCCCGCCATTCTCAACAATCACCTGATCGCTCCATTGTTGAAGTCCTTTGGCCACGTATTGAGCTATAGCCCCAGCCACAGAAGCCATAGGACCCACCCCGACGCCTCTGGTGACTTCAATCATCTCCCTTACCAGTGACGGTGCGTAGGGGTCTTCCGGGTAGGGTCGAAGGGTTTTCAGGAAGTCCGGGTGGGACTGAATGTAACGCTCCAGCTGGTGTCGGTGGTCAAGAATGAGATCCCTGGTCTCATCTTCCAACCTCCGCTCGGCACTCACCCACAGATCCGTCTCTTTGACGGCCACATGGAATGAGACCAAACCCTTGGCTCTGACCCTTTTTCTATAGGTCCGTTCTCGGTATTCTGTCATGGAAGATTTCGGTTTCAACAGCACGGTTGGCAACCTGGGATGTCAAGACCCTGGCAACATACCTTTTCGTGATGATCAGGGTTTTCATACACTTAGACCTTACATTGACGCTTCAACCAACTTCCTGTCCGGCACATGATGATCCCACACTCTCTGCACGCGCTTATCTTTAAGCAGGATCGTACGAGGCACGTCACCAAGCCCAAGCAGGCGCCAAAAAACATCCTCCTCAATCTGACCAAGGGGAAAAGCGGGTTGAAATTCTTCTATGAACCTCATCTGTGCAGATTCGTCGTTCATGCTAAGGGCGATGACGGAAGGCAAATCAGGAGCTTCAGCCAGCGCATTCAGCTCTGGCAAGGCCTCTTTGCAGTGCTCACAGTCTGTGTCCATGATGATGATAAGATGCGTCCCACTGGACAGATCAACCGTATCCGACCCCTGAATCCGCAATCTGCTCAGTTCTGTTTCGATCGTCTCCCATGGGGACTGGCTAATCCGAGATATGGGAAAGCCGAAGGCGAGGGGCAGCGCTATTCCAATGAGAAAAGCAATGGTTACACACCAGACCTTGGCTCGGGACTGGGGCCTATGCGATGCCTTATACCGCACCCAAGCGAAGAGAGTGGCAACCAGTAGAATCAGGTTTTCCAGCACCGCCTGACCGGGTGAGGATTCTACCCAAGTGCCAAAGCAACCGCACTCCTCTGTGGCACCGGTTAACCAGGCCCAGCTGGTGGCCCCAAGAAACGTGAGCCAAAGGATGGATGTTAAGGCGAGGGTTATCTTGGGGCGATAGAAGATCAAGAGGCCGATCCCGAGTGCACATTCCAGGGCAATCAATCCCCAGGCACTCACCGCCAGTAGGACATGCTGGGATATAATACCGTAATCCCTCATCTGCCTGATGAACAGCTCCATATCCATCGCTTTCACCAGGCCAGCTATGAGCAAAATGAGACCCACAGCGCCAGCCAACAGGCGGGGCACCCACAAGCGCCAGGCGCCAGGTGTAAGCCATTTTTCCCTAAACGTCACATTGTCTTGCTCCATGTTTGGTAGGCCTGTTGTCCTCTCTATGGTATGCAGATCAGCAGTTTAACTTTTCGGTCTTCAGAGAGGGGAGATTTACTCCCATTCAATAGTGCTGGGTGGTTTGGAGGAGATATCGTAGGCAACGCGGTTTACACCCCGCACGTGATTAATAATCCTATTGGATATCCTGGCAAGTACCTCGTAGGGTACCCTGGTCCAATCAGCTGTCATGGCATCTAAGCTATCCACAATTCTTATAGCGATCACATTTTCATAAGTTCTCTCATCGCCCATCACGCCCACGGTTCTCACGGGCAAAAGCACGGCAAAGGACTGCCATACCTTTTCATAGAGCTCGGCCTTCCTTATCTCTTCCAGGAGGATGGCATCTGCTGATCTTAATATCTCAAGCCTCTCGGGAGTAACTTCTCCCAAGATCCGCACAGCCAGTCCAGGACCCGGATAGGGCTGGCGCATGACCAGCTCTCTGGGAAGACCAAGCTCGACGCCCACCTGTCGCACCTCATCCTTGAACAACTCTCGAAGGGGCTCTATGAGTTCCAATTTCATCACCTCGGGGAGCCCCCCCACATTATGGTGGCTCTTTATGGTAGCGGAAGGCCCTTTAAATGAAACACTTTCGATCACATCTGGATAAAGGGTTCCCTGGGCCAGGTACTTTGCCTTACCCAGCTCCTTTGCCTTTTTCTCAAAGATTGTTATGAATTCCCTCCCAATGATTTTCCTCTTCTCCTCAGGGTCTGTGGCCCCCTTCAGGTGCTTCAGAAAGTGGTCGGAGGCGTCCACGAGGTGCATATCCATGTGGTAGTGCTCCTGAAAGAGTTCCATCACCTCCTGGGTCTCTCCCCTGCGCAAAAGGCCATTATCCACTAAAATACAGGAGAGCTGGTTTCCTATGGCCTGACGGAGGAGAACGGCCGTTACTGAGGAATCCACCCCGCCGGAGATCCCGCAGATCACCCTCTCGTCACCGATCTTTTCTCTCAGATCCTTGATGGTGGTCTTCGCAAAAGAGGCCATGGTCCATAAGAGCTCACAACCACATATTCTGAAGAGGAAGTTCTTCAAGATCTTGGTCCCGTTTGGCGTGTGAACCACCTCCGGATGAAATTGAACCCCAAAGAGCCTTTTGGAGGCATCTGCCATGGCCGCTACTGGACTGTTTTTGCTCTTGGCCAGGACCGCAAAACCCACAGGCATCTTATCGATCCGATCTCCATGGCTCATCCAGACCATTTCCCCTTCGCGTTTCTTAAAGCCGTGGAACAAATCCCTGTTATCCTCGATACTAATCTCTGCGCTCCCATATTCCCGGTCCACAGCCCGTGATACGAGCCCACTGAGCACATGGGTGAGATATTGCATGCCATAGCATATCCCTAGGATTGGGAGGTGCAGATCCAGGATACCCTTGTCTGCCATGGGTGCGTCTTTGTCGTAGACGCTGGCTGGCCCGCCGGAGAGGATAATGCCCATGGGAGAAAACGCTTTTATCTTTTCCAAACTCACATTGCATGGATGGATCTCGCAGTAGACCTGAGCCTCACGCACCCTTCTGGCGATAAGTTGGGTATACTGGGATCCAAAATCCAGGATCAGGATCTTTTGTAGATAAAGCTCTTTTCCCATTACTCTAACCTGTAGTTGGGGGCTTCTTTTATGATGATCACATCATGTACATGGGCCTCCCTCAGACCGGCAGAGGTGATCTGCATAAACTTGGCTCTGGTCTGAAGCTCCTGGAGGTCCCCGCACCCCAAATAGCCCATGCCAGCCCTCAACCCCCCCACCAACTGATAGACCGTATCGGCGAGAGGACCGCGATATGGAACCCGGCCAACGATACCCTCAGGGACCAATTGCTTCTCCAGTTCAATTTCGTTTTGAAAATAACGGTCTTTGCTTCCTTCCTTCATGGCCTCAATAGAACCCATACCCCGATAAACCTTGTAGGTCCGGCCTTGGAAAAGAATGGTCTCACCTGGACTCTCTTCAGTCCCTGCAAACAGGCTGCCGATCATCACCGAATCGGCTCCCCCTGCCAGGGCCTTGGTGATATCCCCAGAATACTTGATACCCCCATCAGCAATAATGGGTACGTCCCATTTCCTTGCCTCCATGGCACAATCCATGATCGCGGTCATCTGAGGGACACCTACACCTGCGACAACCCTTGTGGTGCATATGGATCCGGGCCCGACGCCCACTTTTACGCCATCAGCACCTGCTTCAATAAGACTCCTTGTGCCCTCGGCAGTGGCAACGTTTCCTGCTATCAGTTCCAGATCCGGGTATTTTCCCCTGGCATCCTTGACGGTTTGAAAAACCCCCTCTGAATGTCCATGGGCCGTATCGACGACCACCACATCCACATTAGCAGCAACAAGTTGCTCAATCCTCTCCTCCGCATCCCGACCAACACCAACAGCCGCACCAACCCTTAGTCGACCCAGTTCATCCTTACAGGAATTGGGGTACTTCCTGATCTTCTCAATATCTTTGATGGTAATCAATCCTTGCAGTTTCCCATCGTCATCCACCACCAGGAGTTTCTCTATCCGCCTCTCATGGAGGATGGCCTTTGATTCTTCAAGGGTGATTCCCATCTTGGCAGTGGCCAAGTTTTCAGCGGTCATCACCGCTTCCACCTTCTGGTCCAGATTCGTCTCAAACCTCAAATCCCTATTGGTGATAATACCAACCAGATTGCCCTCCTTGACCACCGGTACTCCGGAAATCCTATACTTTCTCATGATCTCCAGGACATCATAGATCTTCCTGTCCGGTTCTATGGTGATGGGATCTACGATCATGCCACTCTCAGATTTCTTGACCTTTTCCACCTCCAAGGCCTGACGCTGCACACTCATGTTTTTGTGGACAAAACCGAGTCCTCCCTGTCTCGCTATGGTAATAGCTGTCGCCGATTCGGTTACGGTGTCCATGGCGGCACTCACGACAGGGATGTTTAGGGCAATTTTCCGTGATAGCCTTGTTCTTACATCCACCCCATCTGGCAAAACACCAGACCGGTCGGGTACGAGTATGAGATCATCAAAGGTGAAACCCTCTTTTATATCTCCCCTATTCATCTTTTTCTCCCTTTAAATAAGCTATGATTATTCCTTCAAGAAGGTCCGATAAACAGACCACCATAGTTTGCGATTTGAAAAAGCGCAAGATCCTGATAACGGACAGACAACCCGCCGGGATGACATCTGCCCTACCCGGGTCCAGACCAGGTAGTTTTAGTCTCTCCTCCGTGGTCATAATATTTATCCGCGCAAAAAGCTCCTTTAACTGCTCCCCTACCAGAATCAGTCCATTCATTCTCTTGGGGCTTATCTCTCTTGCATCAATATCGTAGATCATGGCTGCAAGCGTCGTGACCGTACCCCCTGTACCTACCAAAATACCATCATTACTCAAATAGGGATATTCGGGAAAGGAGACCCGTAAAAGGCGGTCCACCTCCTTGCCAAGGGCTACCACACTCTCGTTTTTCGGTGGATCTGAGGTCACATACTTCTGGGTTAACACCATGGCACCAAGGGGAACAGATTTGACTCTCCTGGCATCCTGTTCCCCATAGATGAATTCCGCAGTCCCACCTCCGAGATCAAAGACTATAGAGGGCCTACTTCCCATGCTCAGCGCGTGTAGAACCCCTTTCTCTGTGAGCCAGGCCTCTTTTTCCCCGGAGATGACCTCCACCTCTATGCCGGTACGTTCGTAAATAAGCCTCAGGAATTCATCCCTATTGCTTGCCTCTCTCACCACCCCGGTGGATACCGCATGTGTATCTTCAACGCCATATCTCTGTGCGACTGAGGCAAAATCCTCAAGAGACTTCAGGGCCCGTCCAATCGCCTCCGGCTTGAGAGCGTCCTTTCTCTCCAGGTGGAAATCCTGTGCCAGACGGATGTAGGCCCTTTTCCTAAAAAGGGGCTCAAAAAGTTCCGGAGCCCCAATGCTTTGAGCGACTAACAACCTGGCCGTATGGCTCCCGATATCTATGGACGCAAGACTTGTCCCCCCTCCGGGAGCTTTTTCAGTTTTCTCACAGGTCATTTTTGTGGGTGAGGCGACCCGCTCTGAAGAGCGGGTCCATCCTCCGTAGCCCCGCAAACGGGATCTCCGCTTTGCTCCGACAGGCTACTGCGGAGGACGGAGCATTCTGACATATTTTGGTAAAGTCTGCTCACCGGTGATCAGCCAGTTCTCCGGAACCAGGGTTTCAACCGGTGGGAAGATTTAGGGGAAAAGTATCAGAGGGGGGTATGTTTTTCAAGCTCTAAAAAGAGAGCACATGACAGATGTCTTTATATCCTAGGATCTCATCATCTATCCGCCTAGAGCGGATTAATGTCAAATTTTAGGGCAGTTAGTGATTGCGCTCATAGATTGCCCTATTTGAGAACCCGGGCCAATTGGGTGCTTAATTTTGCCATCCCGATGGGCTTGGTCAGATAGCCTTTTATGAGCCTCTTTTTCTCTTCAGCTATACCTGAGGGCCCATCCACATCATAGCCGGAAATGATAACGATTTTGGCATCCGGATCATAATCCAACACGCTTTCAGCACAAGACAACCCATCCATTTCAGGCATATTCCTGTCCAAGAGCACCAAATCTGGCCGCCAAGATTTATATCTCACAATTGCGGCATTTCCACTATTGACGTAGGCTGCCTGGTAACCCAATCTCTTCAGTAACTCCTCCATGACCTTGCACATATCCTTTTCATCATCCACGATGAGGATCTTTTGGCCTCTCCCTGGCATTATTTCCGTTGATGATTCCAGTATGGTCTTTTCACCAGAAGGAGCAAGGGGAAAATAGAGCGTGAATGTGGTCCCCTGATCCGAAGTGGAATAGACTTGGATTTCCCCTCCATGCTCTTTGACAATGCCATAGGTCGTGGACAACCCCAAACCCGTTCCCTTATCCACTTCTTTGGTGGTAAAGAAAGGGTCAAAACATCTCTCCCGGGTCTCTTTATCCATCCCGAGCCCGGTATCAGAAATGATCACCTTTACATTATTCCCTTCTTTCTCAGCCTCAATATTCAGTTCACCTCCCCCAGGCATGGCGTCCCTCGCATTGGTAAACAGGTTCATGAATGCCTGGCTCAGCTCTGAGTGGTCCCCTATGACGGGAAGGAATTCAGGAATGTTAATCTGGATATCTATCATCTTGTCGAAGGATATGCTTATTAACTGATGGGTCTCTCGAATCAGATCAGCCAGATTGAGGGTGAGATATTCTTTTTTGGTCTGTCTCCGGGAAAACTGCATCAGACCTTCAATCAGTTGTGCGCCCCGCTCCACATACGTATTGATTCCATCAGCAACTTCCTGAAGTGCGGGATCATCGGAATACTTCATTTGAAGCATCTGGCTCTGCATTGAAATCACGGCCAATATGTTTCTGAAATTGTGGCCGACACCGCTGGCCATGGTACCAATGGCTTCCATCTTTTGCGCTTGCAGGAGTTGGGCCTCTAGCTTTTTTTGTGGTGTGATATCCCTTACAAAATTGAGTGTGGCTGACCGCCCTTCCCATGTAATAGGAACCGCATTGACCTGGGCCCATAATTCTTCACCGCTCTTATCAATTATCCTCAAAGTATAGGTGGTGGGGATCTCCTCTCCTTGCCGCTCTCTCTGCTGCCGTTCATCCACCAAAGCTCTATCTTCCGGGTGGATCAAGTCCAGGTATTGGACATGGGATAGCTCTTCTTCAGAATACCCCAACACCTCTTTCGTCTTCGGGTTGGGGAATTTTATAACGCCATCTTGGGCAATAAAGATTCCATCATTGGCGTTGTCTACCAATAGGCGATACTTCTCCTCAGATTCCCGGACCGCCTCCTCGGCCAGCTTCCGTTCTGTAATGTCATGAACGATGACCGTAGCTCCTTTTGGCATGCCATTTTCGTAGAGTATTCTTGCGTTCAAAATCGCCCAAATTTCTTTACCGTCCTTCCGCCTGATTTTGTACTCCACAGTCTCTGGAACCTTTTCACCTGCAAAAAGTTTGCTTAATCTTTGCATAAAAATCTGTTTACTATCTTCCGCTAGAATTTCAAGAGGGCTCATGGCGAGCAATTCCTCTCTTGTGTAACCCGTATATTCCAGGATGACATCATTCACACTAATAAATTTCCTATTTACAAAATCAACTTCGTACATTCCAGAAGGGGCATGTTCCACGAGTTGCCTGTATCTCTCTTCACTCTCTCGCAGGTCCTTCTCGGCACGTTTACGCCCTGTGACATCTCGCACAACACCCCGAAACCCAACCGGCTCACCGGATGGATCTCTCACAAGACTAGTCGACAACTCAAGGACCTTTCTGTCTCCGTTTTTCAGTATGATTTCATAGTCTCTTATGCTCGCAGGTTTCCTTGTGCGATAGATTTCGCTAAAGACTTGATACATTTTCTTTGCGGTCTCAGGAGTCGTATATTCCCGGTTGTTCTTACCCATCAACTCTTCTCTGGAATAGCCCATTATCTTGCAGAGGGAGTCATTAAAAAAGGTCATGTTCCCGGCAAGATCCACCTCGAAGTAGCCCTCTGCCATACTTTCCAGGATATTCCTATACTTCTCCTCGCTATGCCGAAGTGCCAGCTCTGCCTGCTTGCGATCGGTGATATCCCTGACAATACCCCGAAAACCGATCCGATGACCCTCAGAATCCCTCATTAAGGATATGGAGACTTCTATGTATCTCTTTTCTCCATCTTTCCTAACGATCTCGTGGCCAAATCCTTTGGTGGGTTTTCCAGAGGTGTATACATTGTTGAAGGTCGCATACACTTCTTCTGCTGCCTCTGGGAGCGTATATCGCCGATAACTCGTGCCAAGCAATTCATCCTCAGGAATACCGACGATTTCACAGAATGAATCATTAACGAAGGTAAAGTTTCCAGAAGTACTCGTCTCATAATAGCCATCTTCTATTGTCTCAAGGATTGTTCGATATCTTTCCTCTCTTTCCAGAAGCGTTTGCTCCGCTTGCTTTCGATCGGTGATGTCCCTCGCAATGCAGGCGATTCCAACCACCTTACCGTTTCGGACCAAAGGAGCGGCACTAACTTCACCAAACTTCCTGGTTCCATCCTTAGCGATGAATGCGTAGACCGGGGAAGGTATCCGTTCACCAGTCAAGGCACGCATCGCATCGGAGGTTGCCGCTTCCAAATACTCTTCTCCAACAAGGCCCAAATCTAGAAAGGATTCTCCCTTCAGTTCCTCAGGTTTGTACCCTATTATCCTTTCCACTGAGGGGGATACGCTCAGAATCTTTAACTCAGGGTCAATGGAAAAAATCACGTCGGATGCGTTCTCAAAGTGCAGGCGATAGGTCTCCTCGTCATCCCTCAATGCTTTTTGAGTAAGCTTGAGTTCTTCCTGCAATTCTTTGAGCCTTTTTTTCAGTTCTTCATAGGTTGGTTTCTTGGCCATCAAAACACTCCAATTCAACTTGAGCCACATATCCCATTCGGAAAAATGAAGTTATCCCATAAGCGTCTCAATCCCCACGCTCATTCCATCGCTTATCCCCGACCGAAGGGTTCGCGGACCAGATCCCAAAAATATATATTATAACATCATTAATGCCTGGTGAAAAACAGGGAATTATTGACATTATCATTCTCTTGTCGGGGAAAAGACCAAATATGGGGGGATGGCATCTCTTTGGGGCAAACGGGACCAGAGGCGTTTTAGTCCTTTTTTCCCTCCTCTTCATTGCAATGGAGCAGCGCCTGCTCGATGGCGACTGCTGCGGGGATGCTCAGAGCGTTGACTAGTGAAAGATCTTCCTTTCGAAAACAAAATGGTGTTTTAATGGAATCGAGGTAAATAACACCTTTGATCTGTGATCGACTTTCTTTTTGCGACCTATCCTTAAATGTCGCCGTGAAACCAATATATCGTTTAGTTGAATGTCGTTATCAGGAGAACGGCCCACATTGATGCTATCCTTTTTGAGCTCATAAGACTCGCCTCTGTCAGGTCCGTTCAAAATATGAATTACGGTCACGGCTTATCATCCTTTTGCCCGGGAGACCAAGGATCGTTTGATCTTGCAGACCCACACCTGCTGCCTGATACTACCCCTACAGCTGGACCCTGCTCAAATAATCTTTATAAACCTCCCAGTTAATGGAGGCATTTTCCGGATCTTCAAAAACCGTATCTAATGATACAGTCATCTCATCATTCCGAAAAAAATAGAAAGGAATGAGTTCTAACATGCCCTCATTGGCAAAGGCTTCAAGATAATTGGCTAAAGCCCCTGGGGATACATCTCTGAATCTAAGAGGTCCTTTCCTGACGGCAACAACAACGGCATCCGCATCTGCATCCCCAATTTCGATGGCATAAAGAAAGGCCTCTCTTGATCCATATTTCTCAATAGGTTCTTCCCTAAATCCAGATTGCCCGCCTTTGGCTCCACATCCTAAGATGAGCAGGACCAGCAGAGCCAGCAGATAAAACCTCTGCATCTTCTCGCCTCCTTATCGAACGTTTCTGAGAATATCTGTTCGCCCCGCCCAAACGACGCAAGCGCTCCTTTAATCATTGATTAAGCTAATTTTCAGATTTCCCTCTTCGCAGGAGTGGTTTGAATATATCCCAGACCAATGATAATTCAGGACAGCCCAGAATCCTACTTACAGCAAAGTAAATGAACACACCCATACATACAAGCGCTGAAAGACGAAAGACCAGATGCCCTATACCAAGCCCTGGATTCGGCACCCACCCATGGGCATAGGCGTAATAAATCCCAACCCCCATGACGATTGAAGCCAATATGCTCTTGCCAACAGATAGGAGTATGGGAGATAGCTCCCATTCAACGATCCTTCTCTTAAGAAAAAAGACAAGGAGAGACAACTGTAGAGAGGATGCCAGCGAAAGGGCTAAAGCTAGCCCTCCATGCCTAAGTGGTCCCATGAGGAGTAGGCTGAGAATCAGATTGGCCATCAGTGCCACGAAGGCCACCTTTACCGGGGTCTTCGTGTCTTGAAACGCGTAGAATGCTGCAACCATGACTCTGATGCCTGAAAAGGCCCAGAGTCCTAGTGTATAGAAAAGAAGGGCTTCATATGTCATTGCTGTCGAATAGGGGCCAAAAGCCCCCCTTTCGAAGAAGATCTGTATGATCAACCTCCCCAGAACGATGAGACCCACCATGGATGGGATGGTGATAAAAGTGACCATTCTTAGTGCGTGGCCAAGGGTATCCCTAAATGGAGTCAGATCTTTCTGGGTCACCTCTCTCGAGAGAGACGGAAGAGCCGCCGTGCTGACGGCAATAGCGAACACACCTAGAGGAAACTGAACAAGTCGATCACCATAGTAGAGCCAAGAAACACTGCCTTCAGCCAAAAAAGATGCCAGAAGTGTCCCTATGAACTGATTGAATTGATAAATAGCAGAGCCAAAAATGGCAGGAAGCATGAGCAACCCGATCCTTTTCACAGCCGGATGGTGGGGCATCCAGGCGGGCACCAGAGAGAGGCCCTCTTTAAGGACCCAAGGAATCTGGAGAGCCACCTGGAGTATTCCACCGATAAGGACACCGATGGCCACGCCTACGATGGGCTCAGAAAACTGGGGAGAAATCCATAATGTGGATGCAATAATCCCGATATTCAGAAAAATAGGCGCAGCAGCGGGTGCCGCAAAATGTCTCAGGGAATTGAGAACGCCCATAAAAAAGGCTACGAGGCTGATAAGAAAAATATACGGGAAAGTGATTCGCGTGAGTAAAACAGTGAGGTCGTACCTCATCCCAGAACTGCCGAAACCAAAGGCCTGGATCCTCACGATCCATGGGGCGAAAAGCACGCCCAGGACTGTGACAACCACCAGCAAAACGGAGAGAAGAGTCAGCACCACCTTTGCCAGTTGGAACGCGTCTTCCCTTGTTTTCTGACTCAAGTACTCGGTAAAAACGGGGATGAAGGCAATGGTCA